>JBAXVU010000006.1:0-18016 GCA_037128905.1 Pseudomonadota bacterium
CCAGGCTTACCCTGACTATGATAGTCTAAAGCTTCTTTATCTGTAAACTTTTCCATAATATTGTTTTTAATATAAATAAAACTGTAAGAAGAAGTTATTTTTCTTATACTAAGTTCTTAGATTTTAAATTATTAAAACAAAGTTGAAACTAAATATCAAATGAATATTTTAAAAAATATCTCTTATTTTGGGTTTTCGACTTTTTTGAGTAGGATTCTTGGTTATTTGAGGGATACTTTAATTGCCGTATTTCTTGGAACCTCAGCCGCAGCTGATGCACTATTTGTTGCATTTAGAATACCAAATACTTTCAGATCTTTGTTCGCTGAAGGATCTTTTAATTCAGCTTTTATTCCAGCATACGCAAAACAAAAAGGCTTAAAAAAAAGAAATTATTTTGCAAATCAAGTTTTAAATTTATTAATTTTTTTTATTTTATTTATAGTTTTTATTATTGAAATATTTACTCCGCAATTTTTATCTATTGTATCTCCAGGTTTTCAGGACATAAGTGGTAAATTTGATTTAGCCGTTAATTTAAGCAGAATTACTTTTCCATTTTTATTTTTTATATCTATTGCCTCTTTTCTTTCTGCTATTTTAAATTCAAAAGATAAATTTTTAGTAACTGCTGCAGCGCCTATCATATTAAATATATTATTAGTTATAACTTTATTCTTTTTTCACGATAATGAATTACAAACAGTTTATGCATCATCTTACGCATTAACTATTGCTGGAATTATTCAGGTTATATTTTTATTTATTTTTGCAAGAAAATTTTTCAAACTTAATTTAAGTTTTATTGTTAAAATTAATAGTCAGGTTAAATCTTTTTTTAATCAATTACTTCCTAGCGTTTTTGCATCAGGCGTAAATCAAATAAATATTTTAACTGGAACCATTATTGCTTCATTTCAAAGTGGTGCTGTTTCATACTTGTATTATGCTGATAGAATTTATCAGCTACCACTCGCATTAACAGGCATTGCAATTGCAACTGTCATTCTTCCAAGGCTATCGAAAGAAGTTTTTAATTTAAAATTTACTAAAGTTAACTTTATTCAAAATCGCTCTTTAGAATTATGTTTGTTTTTATCTTTACCAGCGACGATTGGGATTATTATTGCTTCAGATCAGGTTATATCTGCACTTTATGGTTATGGATCATTCACAAACGATAGCGTTATAAACACTTCTTCAGCACTCTTATTGTTTGGTTTGGGTCTACCAGCTTTTGGATTAATAAAAATCTACTCAAGTTTTTATTTTGCAAGAAGTAATACTAAATTTCCTTTTTATTTGTCTTTAGTTTCTGTGTTTCTAAACATTTCTATTAGTCTTATGTTTTTTAAAAAATACGGCTTTTTAATAATACCCTTAGCGACAAGTTTTTCAGCGTGGTTTACCGCGCTAATATACCAAATAAATCTAATTAAATTAGGCTACCATTCTTTTGATAAATTATTTTTTATTCGATTGATAAAATCATTTCTTTCTACGATTGTTATGGGCTTAATCCTTTGCGTTTTGTTAAAATATTTTGCGCATTATTTAGAATTAAAATCCTTATTAAAAGCGGCTGTTTTAATATCCATAGTTTTATTCTCAGCTTTAATGTATTTTTTATCTGCGTATTTTTTAAAGGCATTTAGTATTAAAGATTTAAGAATTTAAGAATTGTGAATGATTAAAAATAGAATTTTGTCAGGTGTTCAGCCAACTGGAAATCTTCATCTAGGTAATTATCTAGGAGCTATTAAAAATTTTGTTAAACTTCAAAAAGATTACGAGTGCTTCTTTATGCTTGCTGATCTTCATTCAATTACTGTCTTCCAAGACCCTAAACAACTGAGAGAAAATGTTATTGAGACCGCTGCAGTTTTTTTAGCATGTGGTTTGGATCCAAAAAAGAATGTTATTTTTTGTCAGTCAAGCGTTCCGGGTCATTCTGAATTAGCATGGATATTTAATTGTGTTGCAAGAATGGGTTGGCTTAACAGAATGACACAATTTAAAGAAAAAGCAGGATCAAATAAAGAGAAAGCAAGCGTTGGCCTTTATACCTATCCAAATTTAATGGCGGCTGACATTTTGCTTTATAAAGCAACACATGTTCCGGTTGGTGAGGATCAAAAACAGCACATTGAGCTATGTAGAGATATAGCTATTAAATTTAATAACGATTTTAATTGCAAAGATTTTTTTGTTCTTCCAGAACCAATTATTGTTAAGGAAGTTGCAAGAATAATGAGTTTAAAAGATGCTACAAAAAAAATGAGCAAATCAGACGAGTCTGATGCATCAAGGATTAATTTAACAGACAACGAAGACGAGATTGTTCAAAAAATTAAAAAAGCAAAAACAGACAACGATCTAATACCAAAAACTGAAAAAGAATTGGACAACAGACCAGAGGCTAGAAATTTAATAAATATTTTTTCTATTTTAAAAGGTAATTCCTTAGAAATGAGTTTAAAAGAATTAAATGGAATTAATTTCTCTGAATTAAAAAATAAATTGAGCGAGCAGTTAATAAAAGAAATTATTCCTATTGGAAAAAAAATAAAAGAGTTCAAACGAGACGTGACGTTAATTAAAAAAATTCTCAAAGAAGGTAGTGAGCGCGCTAATATAGAGTCAAAAAAAACATTGAAAGAAGTTCATAAGATCGTAGGATTATCTGCAGAGTAGTTTAATCCTCTAATTTTGAGGCTATTTTTATATAAAGGCATTGTTAATTTATCTAACACATTGAATTTTAAGGCTTTTTATAAAGCCTGGTTACTTTAATAACAAATCATAATAACTAAATTTACGTTTATGGATATTCATGTGCAGCAAACGCCAAATCCTGACACGTTGAAATTTGTGTTGGATTTAGAGTTAGTGCAGAATGGTTCTATTGAATTTAAAAGTTCTTTAGACGCTAATGGCTACCCGTTTGTACAAAAAATATTTGGGTTAGAAGGTGTTGAATTAGTTTTCTTAGGAAGCAACTTTATCTCTATTAAAAAGCAAAGTTCTTTGGAATGGGAACAGCTTTTAGAAAAAGTTAAAGACAGTATAAAAAATAACTTTCCTGCAGATTTTAAAACAATAATTTTGAAGAAAATTGATAATAAAAATCAAGATGAGGTTTTTAAAAGAATTGAAGAAGTTTTAGAATTAAAAATTAGACCAGCCGTTGCAATGGATGGCGGGAATATTAGTCTCAAATCTTTTGTCGATGGGGTAGCAGAAGTTGAACTACAAGGTAGTTGTGCAGGATGCCCATCATCTACCTTAACTTTAAAACAAGGCGTTGAACGTATGTTAGTTCATTATGTGCCAGAAGTTAAAAGCGTAAGAGCAGTAAGTCTATAATCTTTACTAATATGAAAAATTTATTTTTAAAAAATATAAAAAAAATATTTGTAAATAAAAGATTAATTTCTTTTTTTATAAAATTTAAACTAGCAATCTTGAACAATGGATTTTCTCGTTATATCGTCGAAACTATTGCGCCAACATTTAGATTTTTGTCTTTTGTTTTAAAAAATATAAATAAAATTTATTTTTTCTTAATTAAAAAAATTAATCTTAAAAAATTAGCACCATATTCAATAGTAATTGTTCTAGTAATTTTTACAGCTTTTGTTCCAGAATTTTATAATTCTTCTGGAATAAGAAAGGGAATGATTAATAATAAGACAGATGATTATTCTACTAACGATCCTTCTATTGATCAGATTTTAAAGAAAAGCTTTTTAACTAACGATTCAAAAAAATTAGGCTTAGATTTTCAACAAGTTATTAGTATTATTAATTTATTTGAAAAAAGTGGTTATAATTTAGAAAAAGTTAGAGAAGGAGAGCCAGTTGCAAACTTTTTCTTAGCAAGATTTCCTGAAGGAATAGGTGAATTAGAAAACATTGAGCAAAGAAAGAAAATTTTTATACAAATTTTATTACCAATCATTCTTTCCGAGAACGAAAAAATTATTGAGGACAGAAGAAAATTAACAATTATCATGAACAGAAAAAGCTTTGCTAAAGACTCGGCTTGGTTAAATGAAAAATTTCAGCAATATAAAGTTAAAGACAATAACGTCAGGGAATTATTAGTAAGAATGGATATTATTCCACCATCTATTGCTATAGCGCAGGCTGCTTACGAAAGTGGCTGGGGAACTTCTCGTTTTGCAATTGAAGGCAATGCTCTTTTTGGCCAGTGGGGATGGAAAGAGAATAAAGGAATGGTCCCAGAAAACAGAACTGAAGATGAAAAACATGAAGTTTCTAAGTTTAATCAAATTAGATATGCAGTCAGCGCCTATAAAAATAATTTAAATACTCATGCTTTTTATGAGGAGTTTCGTAAAGAAAGAGCTCATCAAAGAAAAGGAAGATTAACAGGATCAGTGTCAGGATTAAAATTAATTAATTACCTTAGTAAATATTCAATTAAAGGAAATGATTACGTGCTTGGCCTTAAAAAAATTATAGAGCAAAATTCTCTACAAGATTTTGATAGAGCAAATTTATTAATTAAAAAATCTGGTTCTATTTAATACCATCGATTACGAATTGAAATCCCATCCATCGCCATTCATTATCTCTATCTAATACAGAGCAGTTAATTCTTCCAGTTCTGGTTTTAAATTTAGAATCTAAATTTATTCTAATCCAATTTTTTTCAATAAAAGTTATTTTTTTTCTATTCCATTCACCACCATCATTCGCAAAGCAATTTAAATTTTGTAAGTTATTAATATCTTTATAAAACTCTATTTCAATTTTTGGTGGATTATCCGATTTAGCAATAAATTTATCTTCAGGTTTAAAAGATTTAAAAGGAAGAGGCTTAGTGTTTAATAACGTTAAAAATCTTTCAGGCTTTCCATAATTTTCATTTACTGGGAATCTGGGTAGTTCAAAAATATCTTTACTCGTATCAATAACACCTGAATGTTGACCAAAAGCTAATTCATAATTTAATTCTTTAACAATTCTTTTGAAACTAGAGCTGTATTCTCCATATGGATATGAAAAATATTTAGGTTTAAAAGACAATTCTCTTAAAAAATCTTTGTGAGATTTTTCTAAATCTTCTTTTATTTCTGCATCAGATTTATTAATTAAATATTCATGTGAAAAACTATGACCACCAATTATTCCAATCCTAGAGTTATGAATTTCTCTAATTTGATCCCAGGTCATATAGTTTGGGTTATTAGCACTAACTTCTCGGGTATTAAAAAAAAGAACAAAAGGTATTTTTTTTTCTTTTAATATTTTCCAGCCATTATCATAAAAAGATCTAAAAGCATCATCGACTGTCAGCAAAACTTTTTTTGACTTATATTCCTTTTTTTCGAGAAGAATTTTTTTTAATTCATCAATTGAGATAAATTCAAGATTGTTCTGTCTGATCATATCTAATTGAAGATTGAAATCTTTTATTCTTACATTCGTTGTTGGGTACTTATTTTCTTCAAAACGATGATACATTAATCCAATAATGCCTTTTTCATTTTGATATTCTTGCCCATTTACTGATGTCAGATTAACAATTATTAAAAGAGTAATTAAAATAATTTTTTTTATGAAAAATTTCATTGATGCTAACTTTTGTTCGGTAGATTTTACCCTTGGAAGTTTAGTATTAATTGCTAAGAAAGACAATTCAGAGTTTTCAATTATTAAAGAAAAATTTAAAAATAGTGAAAATTTTATAAATGTTTTATTAGATTTTTTTAACCAACATAATATTAAAATCGAAGATTTTGATTTCTTCATGCTAAACCTCGGACCGGGCGGGTTTGTCGGTCTTAGAAACATCCTCTCTTCTTTAAAAAGTATATCCTTAGTAAAAAAAATTAAGATATTAGCGTTTAATAATTTTCAAATTTTAAAAATTTTAGTTGATACTAAAAAATACGTTTCAGTTGCGGTTGAAGTGAATAATAAATTTTATGTTAAAAAAATAACTGATTGTGATGATTATTATTCAAAATTTGTTTTGCAGAGCCATGCAGATATTGACACTGATAGAATAGCTAAATTTTCTGAGTTACCTAAATATACCTATAAGAATCTTCTATATATTTTGGATAATGAACTTTTTATTGATAGTAAATTGTTTCCAATTTATGAAAATAAATAACAAATATATTTCATTTATTTGTTTTTTTTTATACCTTCAGGCCCTTAAATACTTTGAAAGATTATAATAATTGTTAAAAAAATTTTATATAAAGACCTTCGGTTGTCAGATGAATGAGTATGATTCTGACAAAATATCAGATTTGATGCAGTCTGTTAATTTTGTAAGATCCGAAACACCCACTGATGTAGACTGCGTTATATTTAACACATGCCATATTAGGGAAAAGGCTACAGAAAAAGTATATTCAGATATTGGTAAAATTAAAAAACTTAATAGATATAAAAAAAAACCAATCTTTGTATTAGCGGGTTGTGTAGCGCAAGCGCAGGGTGAAGAAATTTTTAAAAGAACCAAAGACGTAGATATTGTGGTTGGTCCACAGTCTTATCACCGACTTCCAGAACAAGTTAAAAATTTTTTTGAAAGAAAAGAAAATTTTTCTGATACCAATTTTGAATTAATAGAAAAATTTGACACTCTTGATAATTTAAAAAGTTTTAGAAAATCTAAAATTGCTGAATTTTTAACTATACAAGAAGGTTGCGATAAATTTTGTTCGTTTTGCGTCGTTCCATATACAAGAGGCGCTGAATTCTCAAGATCCTTTAATAGTATTCTTAATGAGGCAAAAAAATTAGCAGACAATGGAGTTAAAGAAATTACTTTGCTAGGGCAAAATGTTAGCGCCTATAAATTTGTTGATGGAAACAAAACTTATAATCTTGCAAAACTAATAGATGAAATTGCAAAGATTAACTCAATACTTAGAATACGTTTTACAACATCTCATCCTAACGACATGGATCAAGAACTTATAGATGCATTTAAATATCAAAAAAAATTAATGCCACAGTTGCATCTACCTATTCAGTCAGGATCTAATAAAATTCTAAAATTAATGAACAGAAAACATACACGAGAATATTATTTGGATTTGATTAATAAATTTAAAGAAGTTAATCCAGAAATGGAGTTTTCTAGTGATTTTATAATTGGTTTTCCAGGAGAAGAAGAACAAGACTTTAATGATACTCTTGATATTATTAATAAAGTGAATTTTGTTAGTTCTTACTCATTTATTTATAGTCAAAGACCAGGAACGCCTGCGGTAGAAAGAGATCAGGTGTTACTTGATACGTGCAAGAATAGATTATTAGAATTACAGAATTTGTTAGCTGATATTCAATTAAAAAAAAATCAGCAACTCGTTGGAAAAAAAATTCAGATATTAGTTGAGAATAAAACTAAAAAAATAGGACAATTCTTTGGAAGAAGTAAATTTATGCATTCTGTTTTTTTTAATTCTAATCAGGTTAATGATGGAGACTTACTTGATATTGAGATCTCCTCTTGTAACAAAAACAATCTTTTTGGAGTTTTGCAAAAAGAACAAATATTCGCTTAATGAATTTATCTAAAGTTTCTAGCAGCCAAATTGAGATTATTGAAAAAAATTCTGATTATTTAAGTTTTTATATAAAAAATAATTTTGTTCTAAGTAAAGTTATTGGTGAGTTCGATTCTAATCTTAAAGAAATTGAAAGCCTAACAGGCACAAAAATTAATTTAAGAGGAAATTTAATGATCGTTAGAGGTAATACTGATGATAGACAATCTGTTGTGCAGATTTTAGATAATCTAATAGCGAAATTTTTAAATACAAATAATATTGAAAAAGAAGATATTAAAACAATTTTTGATGTGACTAAAATGAACAAGCTAGAAGTAGTAAAGACTAATTCAATTTATGGCGATCATGACGCTATAAGAACATCAAGAAAGACCGTTTTACCAAGATCAGAGAAACAAAAAATTTATGTAGAAGCTCTTAAAAATAATAAAATTGTTATGGCGTTAGGACCTGCTGGAACCGGCAAAACATTTTTAGCAGTTGCAGTTGCAGTTACTTTTTTATTAGAAGATAAGGTAAAAAAAATAATCTTATCGAGACCTGCGGTAGAAGCTGGTGAAAATTTGGGTTTTTTACCAGGGGATATGAAAGATAAAATAGATCCTTATCTAATACCTCTTTACGATTCTCTTTATGAACTTTTGGGTTATGAGAAAATTCAAAGAAAAATTGAAGAGGGAATAATAGAAATAGCACCTCTTGCTTTCATGAGAGGCAGAACACTAAAAGATTCTTTTGTAATACTAGACGAGGCGCAGAACGCAACTTTCACACAAATTAAAATGTTCCTGACCAGACTAGGTAATAATTCAACTATGGTTATTAATGGAGATCCATCACAAGTAGATTTAGCAAAATCAAAAGAGTCAGGTCTTTATGAGACAACAAAAATACTTAAAGATATTAAAGAAATTAAAACAATAAACTTTGATCATAACGACGTTATGAGACATCCATTAGTTTCAAAGATTGTTAAGGCTTATGATGATTATAAAAAAGAGCCTAATGGTAAAAATTAACTTAGTTGTTAATCATAAGTCTTGGAAGTTTAATTATCCTAAAACAGATTTATTTCTTAAAAAGATTATTAAAAAAATTTTATTACTAGTTTTCCCAAAAATAGATTCGAATTTTGAAATATCTATTCTCTTAACGGATTCAAAAAATATGAAAGGGCTTAATAAAAAATTTAGAAAGATTAATAAAGATACTGATGTTTTATCTTTTCCAGCGGAAGAGAAAGACTTTTTCAAAAAAAATATTAAATCAAAGCAAGATATTTACTTAGGAGATATCGCGTTAAGTTATCCCTATATTGCTAAAATTATTAAAAAACAGAACGTAAGTTTTGATTATTATTTCAAAAAAATGTTAATCCACGGCATTTTACATCTGATAGGGCATGAGCACGATTCATTAACAAAATATAAAAAAATGAACCTATTAGAACATAAAATTATTAAGAATATTTAATAAAATGTCTAAAAGAAGCCTTTTT
This sequence comes from Pseudomonadota bacterium, assembly GCA_037128905.1. Classification (GTDB taxonomy): domain Bacteria; phylum Pseudomonadota; class Alphaproteobacteria; order Pelagibacterales; family Pelagibacteraceae; genus Fontibacterium. The sequence continues at coordinate 9,061 of JBAXVU010000006.1, forward strand.
TTTATTTATATTTTTTTATTATTATTAGGCTCATTATCTAGTTTTTCTTTACCTCCTTATAATTTTATTTTTATAAATTTTATTACCTATTCTTTATTTTTATATTTCGTAATTTTTTTTAAAGAAAAAAAAGTAAAGTTATTAAATTTTTTTTTTTTAGGATTTAGTTTTGGCTATGGATATTTTGTTAGTAGTCTTTATTGGGTTTCCAATTCTTTAACTTTTGATCAGCAGTTAAATTTTTTAATTCCTATTGCTATATTGGGACTGCCAATTTTATTAGCAGCTTTTTACGGCATCGCAGTATTAGCGATACATTCTTTTATAAAAAAGGATTATATTTTTTTGTTAATATTTTCTATTTCGCTCTCTGTATTTGAGTATTTACGTGGAATATTGTTCACAGGATTTTCTTGGAATTTAATATCTTACTCCTGGAGTTTTTCCACTGAGAGCATTCAAGTTTTAAAATTTTTAGGAACCTATACTTTTAACTTTTTTAGTATTCTTATTTTTTCAATTTATTTTAACTCTTTAAGACCCATTCAATTTAAAAAAATATTTATTAAATCAATTTTAGTATTTTCACTTTTAGCTTTAAATTTCTTTGTTGGAAAATTTATAATTAAAAATTCAGAATTTAATTATTATAACGACGTTAAAATAAAAATAATTCAACCCAATATTAGCATTGCTAATACTTGGGGACTTGAGAATGAGAATAAAAATCTAATTCGCTTAATCGGTCTTAGTAAGGCAAATAAAGAGGAAAAAACTTTATTTGTTTGGCCTGAAGGAATGATCCAACAAACAAGACCGCAAGATTTATATAAGTATAAAGAATATTTTAATAAAAATTTTTCTAAAAATCATTACATAGTTGTTGGAATTTCAAATCCAATAACTACTAACGGGAAAGTTAATTATTATAATTCACTCGTTTTGCTAAATCACAATGCTGAAGTCGTTAGTATTTATAATAAGATTAAGCTGGTTCCTTTTGGTGAATTTATACCATTTGAAAAATTATTGTCCGAACTTGGATTAAAAAAAATTACTTTTGGCTATGGTTCTTTTGCATCTGGAAACAGTAGAAAAGAAATAGAGGTATTTAAAAATTTATCTTTTTTGCCACTGCTTTGTTATGAAATAATTTATTCCGGTGATTTAAAACTTAATTCTAAAGATTTTAATTTTATAATAAATATTTCAGAAGATGGTTGGTTTGGTAATTCTATTGGGCCTCGACAACATTTAACTCAAGTAATTTTTAGAGCGGTAGAACAAGGAGTACCAATTGTAAGATCAACAAACACAGGGATTTCAGCGTTTATTTCTCCTAATGGAAAAATTATTAATTCATTAGAATTAAATAAAGATGGCGTTATTGATGCAAAGTTATTCTTTTTAAAAGAAAAAACCTTATTTTCTTTATTAGAAAATTACATTTTTTACTTCACAATCTTATTAGGTATTATATTCGTTATCACTGTCAGAAAATTAAAAAGAAATGGCTAAAGAGAATTATATATTTACCAGCGAATCTGTATCGGAAGGTCACCCTGATAAAGTATGCGATATCATATCAGACTCAGTTCTTGATCTTTATTTATCTAAATTTGCAGAAAGCAGAGTGGCTTGTGAAACTTTAGTGACTACTAATACAGTGGTTGTTGCAGGAGAAATTAGAGGACCTGAAATAAAGAGCGATGAAATTGAAAATTTAATTAGAGCTAAAGTTAAAGATATTGGTTACGAACAAGAAGGTTTTCATTGGAAAAATTTAAAATTTACAAATTATCTTCATAGTCAATCGCAAGATATTGCAGCAGGAGTTGACTCCTTAGGCAACAAAGATGAAGGAGCCGGAGATCAAGGAATTATGTTTGGTTATGCTTGTAACGAAACAAAAGAGCTTATGCCAGCACCAATAAGTTATGCTCATAAAGTTTTACAATTAATGGCAGAAGCTAGAAAATCTGGAAAAGAAAAACTTTTAGGACCCGATTCAAAAAGCCAGTTTTCAGTAATTTATGAAAAAGGTAAACCAAAAGGAATTTCTTCAATCGTTGTCTCAACCCAACATCATGAAAGTATTGATCAAGAAAAGGTAAAAGAAATTGTACGACCTTACGTTTTATCGGTTATTCCAAAAGGATGGATGTGTGATGAAAAAAATTTTTATGTTAATCCAACAGGCAGATTTGTGATTGGCGGACCCGATGGTGACACTGGTTTAACAGGTAGAAAAATTATAGTGGATACTTACGGCGGCGCAGCACCACACGGTGGTGGAGCATTCTCAGGAAAGGATCCAACTAAGGTAGACAGATCTGCAGCGTACGTTGCAAGATATTTAGCAAAAAATATTGTTGCAGCTGGCGTTTCAGAAAAATGTTTAATCCAATTATCGTATGCTATTGGAGTGTCTCAACCACTTTCAATTTATATCGATTTATTTGATGGTGAAGATAATAAATCAAAAAAAGTAGAAGAGATTATTTCTAAAAACTTTAATTTAAGTCCAAGAGGAATTCGTGAATTATTAAAACTAAATAAACCTATTTATCAAAAAACAGCAGCTTATGGACACTTTGGTAGACAACCAGAAGACAATGGTTCTTTTAGCTGGGAAAAAACTGATTTAATTAAATATTTCCAATCAAAAGTATAATTTGATCGAAGACAAAAAGAAGATCTTCTTTGGAAGATCAAAATCAAGAGCTTTATCAAAAAGTAAAAAGTTTTTTTACGATAATCATAAAAAAGATTTTTTAGTTAATTTCGAAGAGATCAAATCAATTAAAAATAAAAATTTTATTTTAGAAATAGGATTTGGTTTAGGTGAAAACCTATTATTTCAAGCTACGAATTTCCCAGAGGATTATTTTATTGGAATTGACCCTTTTATTAATGGGGTGGCAAATGTCGTTCAAAAAGCTAAAGAATTTAATCTAAAAAATATTTATATTAGCGATACTCCGGTTCAAAAAGTAATAGATAACTTTTCAGATAATTTTTTTTCAAAAATTTTTATTTTATTTCCAGATCCTTGGATGAAAAATAAACAAAAAAAGAGAAGACTATTAAATTCTTTATTTTTAGAAAAAATTTTAAAAAAAATGAAAGTTGGATCTACTCTAATATTTGGAACAGATGATCATGATTATTTTAAACAGGCCTCAAAAGAGATTTCTTTATTAAAGGAAAAATTAGATATTTTTGAATATAGTCTGACTAATAAACATCAGATAACGGATACGAAATACTCAAATAAAGCCAATAAATTAAAAAAAAATCTTTATTTTTTAAATCTTGATAAGTTAAAAAATGTAGCGTAGATTAAGCGAAATTATTGACAATTCATAAAGGGCTTTGGCCCTTTTTTTTTACGGGAAATAAAACTAATGTTAAATAACAGGGTTGATACAGTAGAACTGATAAGAATAGTTGACGCTGTAGCGAACGAAAAATCGATTGATAAAGAGCTAGTCCTTACTTCCATGGAGGAAGCAATTGAGAAAGCAGCGAGAACTCGTTACGGACAAGAGAATAATATTTATGTCTCTATCAATAGAGCGAATGGTCAAATTGAATTAGGTAGAAAATTAAAAGTTGTAGAAAATCCTGCAAACAGTCAAAACGAGATTAGTTTAAAAGAAGCTCAGAAAATTAAAAGCGACATACAAATTGATCAGGAAATTTTAGAACCGCTACCTCCAGTTGATTTTGGAAGAATAGCAGCGCAAGCGGCTAAACAAGTTATTACACAAAAAGTCAGAGATGCAGAAAGAGAAAGACAATACAATGAATTTAAAGACAAAGTAGGCGAGATCCTTAGCGGAATAGTTAAGAGAATAGAATTTGGAAATATTATAGTTGATCTTCAAAAGGCTGAATCAATAATTAAAAGAGACGAATTAATTCCGAGAGAAAATATAAAAGTAGGCGATAGAATTAAAGCTTATTGTTATGAAGTTAAAAGAGAAAGCAAAGGTCCACAAATATTTTTATCAAGAGCTCATCCTCAGTTTATGGCAAAATTATTTAAACTTGAGGTTCCAGAGATTTATGAAGGCATTATTGAAATTAAATCTGTTGCAAGAGATCCTGGCAGCAGAGCAAAAATTTGTGTTACATCAAAGGATAAATCAATAGATCCAGTTGGAGCTTGCGTTGGTATGAGAGGAAGTAGAGTGCAAGCAGTAGTGAACGAGCTGCAAGGCGAAAAAATTGACATTATTCATTGGTCTGAAGATCCTGCAACATTAGTTATTAATGCTTTAGCACCAGCTGAAGTTCAAAAAGTAGTTTTAGATGACTCAACAAAAAGAATTGAAGTGGTGATTGATGAAAATAATCTTAGCAAAGCGATTGGAAGAAGAGGACAAAACGTAAGACTTGCTTCTAAGTTAATGAATTATGAAATTGATATTTTAACAGATCAAGAAGAAACAGAAAAAAGACAATCAGAATTTAAAATTAAAACAAAAAGATTTATTGAAAGTTTAGAAATCGATGAAATGATGGCTCAACTTTTAGTATTAGAAGGATTTTCTTCTATCAAAGAAATCGATGGCTCTCCTATAGAAGAGATAACTAAAATTGACGGGTTTGATGCAGAGACAGCAAAAGAATTAAAAGAAAGAGCAAAAGAATATTTAGAAACAGAATCTAAAGAAATTTCAAATAAAGTTAAAGAGCTTGGCATACAAGATGATCTTATGAATCATGAAGGACTTTCACTTGGAATGCTACTTACGTTAGGTGAAAAAAATATTAAAACCTTACATGATTTTGCAGATTTATCAGTTGATGAAATTCTAGGCGGATACGATGAAATCAAAGGCAAAAGGGTTGAATTTGAAGGAATATTGCAAAATTTTGATATCGCAAGATCAGAGGCTGAGCGCCTTATAATAAAAGCAAGAGAAAAAGCTTTTAATACCAAATAAACTTGCTTTTAAAAGAACATGGAAGAAGTCAAAGATAAAAAGAAGAAGCTTACATTAAAGAATTTTAGTGGAGGAGCTGCTGCAATCTCTAGCTACGCTAAGGGATCAGGCAATAAATCAGTTTTAGTTGAAAAGAAAAAAAATAGATCAGTAGATGCTAGTTATAATGCTGAGAAAGCAAAAGCCTCTGTTGCTCCACAAGATGCAGTAAAAACTAAAGATTTAACAAAAGAAGATTCAGCTAAAGCACAAAAAACAGCTCAAGAGTGGGCGAGAAAAAAAATTCAAGAAGAGCTTGAAATTGATAATAGTAAAAAATTAATTAAAAAAACTCACGGTAAAAAAAGAGAATATAAATTAACTTTATCTAAAGCACTCGCGGATGCAGATGAGGACGAAAAGCAAAGAAGTGCGGCTTCTTTTAAAAGAGCTAGAGAAAAAGAAAAAAAATCAATTGAAAACGGAGACGATTCTTCAGGTGAGGCAAAAAAAGTTTCTAGAGAAATATCAGTTCCTGATTTAATTACTATTCAAGAACTTGCAAACAGAATGGCAGAAAAAGCAAGTGCCATCATTAAATTTTTATTTGAAAAGAATGTTAAAGTTACAATTAACCATACCATTGATAGAGATACAGCAGAGTACATTGTTGGCTCTTTCGGGCATAAAGTTGTTAAAGATAATCAAATCGACGACGAATTATCTAAATTAAAAAAATCAAAAGAACAGGAAGATACTTATTCTAGACCACCAGTTGTAACTGTCATGGGTCACGTCGATCACGGAAAAACTTCACTATTAGATGCATTGCGAGAAACAAATGTTGTTGCAACTGAACACGGCGGAATTACTCAGCACATAGGTGCCTATCAAGTTTTTGCAGAAGACAATAAATGGATGACATTTATAGATACGCCAGGTCACGCAGCATTTACCGAAATGAGAGCAAGAGGATCCAAAATTACAGATATCGTTGTGCTTGTTGTTGCAGCAAACGATGGAATTAAACCACAAACTATTGAAGCGATACAGCATGCAAAGGCTGCAAAAGTTCCAATTATCGTTGCAATCAACAAATGTGATATTCATGGTGTTGATAAACAAAAAGTTAGAAATCAATTATTAGAACACGAACTTGTCGTTGAAGAATTAGGCGGAGATATTCAGTGTGTTGAAATATCTGCTCTAAAGAAAACGAATTTAGATAAATTAAAAGAAGCAATTATTCTGCAAGCAGAAATTTTAAATCACAAAACTAACCCAAATGTACCTGCGCAAGGAATAGTAATTGAGTCAAAATTAGACAAAGGCAAAGGTCCAGTATCAACAATTTTAATCACTAGAGGAACTTTAAGAAAAGGAGACTTCTTCGTAAGTGGTTTGCAGTGGGGAAAAATTAGAGCGATGAATAATTTCAGAGGAGAATTAGTTAATGAAGCAACGCCTTCAATGCCAGTTGAAATTATTGGCTTAACGGGTGTGTCCGAAGCAGGAGATGATTTTTTAGTTCTTGATAGCGAGGCAAAAGCTAAAGAAATAAACGATCATAGGACTGAACAGGGTAAATCTAAAAAAAGTAGTGTTCTTGTTAAAAAAAATGATGTTTTTGGTGATATCAATAAACAAAAAGAATTGGCAATTATTATTAAAAGTGACGTTCACGGATCTGCAGAGGCTTTATCAAACGCGATATTAAAAATTCAACACGACGAAGTAAAACCAGTTATTGTTTTATCGTCTGTCGGAGCTATTACTGAAACAGATGTGTCTTTAGCAAAGGCTTCTAGTGCGGTTTTAATTGGTTTTAATATTAAGCCAAATAAAGAAGCCAAAGATCTCGCGGTAAAATTAGGTGTTAATATTTTATACTTTAATATTATTTATGAAGCGATTGAACACATTACTAAAGCCCTTTCAGGTCTTTTAGCGCCAGAAATGAACGAACAAGCATTAGGACAGTGTGAAATACTTCAAGTATTTAAATCTTCTAAAGCTGGAAAAGTTGCAGGTATTAAAGTAACTGAAGGTGCGATCGTTAATAATTCCGATGTTAGAATTGTTAGAGATGGCAGTGTTGTTTGGACAGGAAAAATTGCATCTCTTTATAGAGAAAAAAATGAAGTAAAAGAAATTAAAGCAGGTATCGAAGGCGGAGTTGCTTTTAAAGATTTTTTAGATTTTAAAGAAAAAGACATTATTGAAGTTTTCTCAGTAGTTCAAAGTGCGAGAACAATAAACTAATTTAATCATGAACATTCATTTAAGCGATCAGCCTTTTACACAAAGGCAATTAAGAGTTGGCGAATTATTAAAACAGTTACTTGGAAATCTATTTTTAAAAGAAGAAGTGGCTTTGCCAAATATTAATACCAGAGTGATTACGGTTTCAGAAGTTAGAATGAGCCCAGATTTAAAACATGCAAAAGTTTTTTTTATGCCACTGGGAGGTAAAAATTCAGAATTTATTTTGCAATCACTTATTAATCATAGTGGTTTAATTAAAAAAGAAATGTCTCGTAGTTGGAAAAATAAATTTCTTCCGAACCTTCATTTTGTATTAGACGAATCTTTTGATTATGCAGAAAAAATTGAAAAATTAATTATTAAGACGCACGAAAATGATTAATGGTTGGATCAACTTAAACAAACCTAAAGGTTTTAGCTCGGCATACTGTTTAAACGTAATAAAGAGCAAATTTAAAAAGATTAAAATAGGTCACGCAGGAACTTTAGATCCTTTAGCTGAAGGAGTACTTCCTATTGCATTAGGAGAGGCAACAAAGGCTGTTTCATTAATACACTTGCAGTTAAAAAGTTATTTATTTGAAATAGAGTGGGGCTCAGAAACAGACACTCTAGATTTAGAAGGAAAAGTTATAAATACCAATGACGTTTGCCCAGATAAAAAACAAATTCAAAATATTTTAAAAAAATTTATCGGACACCAAATGCAAATGCCACCAAAATTTTCTGCAGTAAAAATTAACGGCAAAAGATCTTATGAACTTGCGAGAAATAATTTAGAATTTGATATGGAAGAGAGAAAAGTTTTTATAAAAAATATTAGATTATTAAAACACGAAAATAATAAGAGTCTTTTTTATATTAAATGTGGAACGGGAACTTATATTCGAAGCTTAGCAAGAGACATTGCAAAAGCCTTTGGCGGATTTACGCATATCACTAAATTAGTTAGAACAAGATATGGAAGTTTTAAAATTAGGAACGCAAATACCCTTGAAAAATTAATAGAAAAAGAAAGATCTGAAGATTTTTTAAAATATGTGCTTGATATTCATAGTGCTTTAATACATATACCTAGCATTAAATTAAATGATCAAAGAATTAATTTAATAAAGAATGGAATGATGGTTAGTTTGGTTAATGAATTTGGAAAGGTTAGTTTAGACAATATTTACACTCAGGCTTTAGAAAAGCCACTTGCTCTCGGATACCTTAAGTCCGGTTTTTTTTATCCAAGGAGAGTATTTAATTAAAAAGATGACAAAAAAAATTTTAAATAAAGAAAGTATTTTCAAAGACGTAAAAAAGCACGCTAAAGATGTTGGCTCTTCAGAGGTGCAAATAGCTATTTTAACTGACAGAATTAAATACTTAACTGAGCATTTTACTAAGAATAAAAAAGATAAGCATTCGTACACGGGCTTAACGAGATTGGTGAATAGAAGAAAAAAACTATTAGATTATCTAAGCAAAACAAATACTGCCAATTACAAAAAGATCTTAGAAAAGCTGAATATCAGAAAATAAATTTTAATGTTTAAAATCGTAAGAAAAGAGATTGTTTGGGGCGGTAAAAAACTGTCTATCGAGTCAGGAAAGATTGCTCGTCAAGCAGATGGCGCAGTTATACTAACATCAGGCGATACAGTTATTTTAGCAACAGTTGTTGGCGCAAAGAAAGCAAAACCCGACATAGATTTTTTTCCTCTTACAGTAAATTACCAAGAAAAATATTACGCTTCAGGAAAAATTCCAGG
>JBAXVU010000058.1:0-3835 GCA_037128905.1 Pseudomonadota bacterium
TCTACGACGTAGATTTTCAATTTAATAATTCGGAAGAATGGTATCAGTCAATTCCGAAAGCATCACGCCCTAGAAAAGATCAACCCTTTTATCATTTGTTAGCCGAGAATGATGAGATTACTTATGAGGCTTATGTTTCAGAACAAAATCTTTTATCAGACGATCCGAACGAGCCTGTTCGTCATCCTTTAGTAAATCAAATTTTTAAAGGTAAAAAAGGTAATCTTTATTTTAAACCTTGTAACTAAACTTCAAGAAATTTTTTTATTAATTAATTTAATAATTGCTGAAAAATCAAGAGCACCATCTCCTTGGGAGCTTAGATCTTTATATAATTTTAGTGCTGTTGTTACCATTGTAGCGGGTTGATTAATTTGTGCGGCAGCTTCTGTGGCTAAACCTAAATCTTTAATCATAAGATCAGTACCAAAGCCGCCAGTATAATTTCTAGAGGATGGAGCGTTAGCAACAACTCCTGGGTAAGGATTATAAATTTCACTACTCCAACAACGACCACTAGAGGAGTTAATTATTCCAGCTAGAATATTAGGATCCATCCCCATGGAAACACCAAGAGACATGGCTTCGGCAACACCTATCATTGATATGCCAAGCAACATATTATTAGCTACTTTTGCTACCTGACCGTTGCCTGAGGGACCGCAATGAACAATATTTTTCCCCATATTAGTAAGAATTGGTTTTGCCATATTAAAAATTCTTTCATCACCACCCACCATAAATGTCAGAGTTCCAGATTGAGCACCTCCAGTTCCTCCAGATACAGGAGCATCAAGCATGGGATTACCTTGAGACTCAGATTTTTTTGCAACATCTCTTGCAGTTTGAGGATCAATGGTTGATGAATCAATTAAACAAATTCCTCTTGGTATATTTTTTAAAATTCCATTTTCCCCTAAATAAACTTCTTTTACATGTATTGAGGCAGGGAGCATTGTAATCACAATCTCGACGCCTGAACTCTTTACAACTTCAGCAGGTGAGTTTTTAGCTTCAGCGCCAAGTGCAACTAATGGTTCAGTTAAGGATCTTACGATGTCATTTATTATTAGCTTATGTCCGTTCTTAATGAGGTTTTTAACCATAGGACCTCCCATATTACCAAGTCCAATAAAGCCAATTTTCATATATCTATTATTATCATATTAGCCGCCTTAATTAGAACATTATTAACGCAAAAGTTAGACAGAATATTTTATTAGATTAAGGGCAATGCTTAACTGAGTTATCTTTGATCCCCAATCTCCCTTATCTCAGTTAAGCAAACTTTCAATAACTCCCAACATATAGTAAAAAAATTCCAATAAAATGTTTGGAATATTTAAACCTAGAACTTTTTTTAATTTAGCAAGCACTAGTGTTTTTTGGCTAAAATTAATTTTTATTTTTTCTATAATTATTGGTTTAGGATTGGCTCTGGTTTTTTCTCCAATTGATTACCTTCAAAAAGATACGGTGAGAATTATGTATGTACATGTACCATCATCGTGGATTTCATTATTAATTTTTTTAATTATAGGAATATGTTCATTTGTAAGTTTAATTTTTAGAGTTAAAGTTTTTTCAATTTATGCAAAAAGTTTAGCTCCCATAGGATTGGTTTTTTCTCTTATTTCTGTTGTGACTGGTTCACTATGGGGTTTTCCGACTTGGGGAACTTTTTGGAGTTGGGACGGCAGATTAACTTCGATGTTTATTTTGGTCTTAACTTATATTTTATATTTTTCATTATGGTCTTTAATTAAAGATTATAACTTTGCTGAAAAAATTACTAACATTGTTGGTATATTCGGATTGATAAATATTCCGGTTATTAAATTTTCAGTTGCATGGTGGAACTCACTTCATCAGCCAGCAAGCATTACTCTAACTGCCGCACCCTCAATACATAGCTCAATGTTGGCGCCATTACTTATTATGTTCTTTAGTTTCTGTATTTTGTCGCTGATTATTTTCTTGATTAGATATAAATATGAAATTATAAATTTTAGAGTTAATAAAAAATGATTTCAGAATTTTTAAATATGGGTGGTTACGGTTTATACATATGGTTGTCATATGCATTTGCCACGTTGTCTTTAGTTTCTCTTTACTATTCTTCAGTTAAGAAATTAAACTCTATTAAAACTGCAGAGCATCTTTACCAAACTGAAAAGAACGAAGAAGTTTCAATTTCAGCACAAGCCAATAGATTTTAATCTAATATCTAGTTAGAAACGCCCTATCTTTATGATGCTTAGTAAATCTGCAAAGAACAGATTAAAAATTTTTATTCTCCTATCAATCGCTGCATCGATAATAATTTTTTTTATCTACAATAATTTAAAAAAAAATACGGTGTATTTTTATGCACCACAAGAAATTAAAAATTTATTAGAAATGCCATTAAACAAAGTTAGACTTGGAGGTCTTGTTAAAGAAGGTTCACTAAAAAAAAATAATAATACTTATATTTTTGTTATTACAGATTTTAAAAATGAAATTTTAGTTGAATATAATGGTTTATTACCAAACTTATTTGTTGAGGGGAAAAGTGCCGTTGTAGAAGGTGTCCTGAAGGACAAAAAATATTTTATAGCAAGTACTATACTCGCAAAACACGATGAAAATTATATGCCCCCAGAAGTCGCTAATGCTTTAAAGCAGAAGAAGTTAAAATGATGGCAGGCAGCATAGGAAATTTAGCTTTAATAATTTGTTTTATACTTAATATTTATTTAATTTTTTCTTTAACAAGGAAGATAAAAAAAAAAAATTTTAAAGATTTAAAGAAAATAAAATTTATTAATAATAGTATTTTTATTCTATTATTATTTTCATTTTTAACTTTAATTTATTGTTTTGTTATTTCTGATTTTGCAAACGTTGCAGTTTATCAAAACTCCCATACAACAAAACCTCTGCTTTATAAAATATCAGGCGCCTGGGGGAATCATGAAGGCAGCATGGTGTTGTTTGTTCTTATTTTATCTTTATTTTCTTTTTTATTTTCAAACAGCAAAGTTAATGATGAATTAAAAATTTATACGATTTTTTTTCAATCAATATTAATTTTTATTTTTTTAGTTTTTTTAATCTTTACTTCCAATCCTTTTGATCAAATTGATCCAAAACCATTACAGGGATTGGGGTTAAATCCAATACTGCAAGATCCATTGTTAGTAATACATCCGCCATTTTTATATTTTGGTTATGTGGGTTTTTCTTTAGTTTTTAGTTTTGCTTTGGCGGGATTAGTTACTCATCGTTTTAATAGTTTATGGAGTAAGGTTTCAAATTTTTGGATACTTCTTCCGTGGTCGTCACTTACTATTGGAATAGGTCTTGGATCTTTCTGGGCTTATTATGAATTAGGATGGGGAGGATATTGGTTTTGGGATCCTGTTGAAAATGCCTCCTTAATGCCTTGGCTTGCGGCTACGGCTTTGTTGCATTCTAATATTGTCACCTTAAAAAAAGATAAATTATATTCCTGGACTGCGCTGTTATCTATTTTTACTTTTGTTATGAGTTTACTTGGCACCTTTTTAGTAAGATCAGGAGTTTTAAATTCAGTGCATGCCTTTGCAAATGATCCTTATAGAGGAGTGTATATTTTATCTATAATACTATTAATCACATTTTTTTCGCTTGTTATCTTTATTATTAACGATCCGAAAAAATCTTTAATTGGCAATTATTCTTTTTTTCAAAGAGATAATTTTATTTTAATTAATAATTATTTTCTAATTTTTTTCCTTTCAGTAGTTTTGGTGGGCACAATTTATCCTATTATTCTTGAAGCGGTACTTGGACAAAGTATTTCTGTAGGACC
>JBAXVU010000059.1:0-3712 GCA_037128905.1 Pseudomonadota bacterium
ATTGCTGCAAAAGATTTTTTAGTTAGCAACGGTGTTGCTGCTAATAGAATTAAAGTTATTAGCTACGGCAAAGAAAAACCTGTTAATCCAGCTTCAAACGTTTTAGCTTGGTCACAAAACCGAAGAGCAGTAACAGTTAAAACTAATTAATATAAATAATTACTAAAAGACCCTAATGAAATTCTCATTAGGGTCTTTTTTTTGCCATTTTAATTAAATAAAATAAGTAAATATGTTTTTTAAAAAAAGATTTTTATTACAAATTTTAATCATTCTTTTCTTTGCAAATATTTCTTTTGCACAACAAGAAAAGATGAGTGACTTATTAGATAAATTAGAAAAGATTCAAAAAGATATTCAAACATTAGAAAAAGCTGTTTATAGCAAAAATTCTGCATTACCAGCATCTGACAATGCCGTTGTGAACGAGGCCTTAACTAGACAATTAGCTAAGATTTCCGAATTAGAAAAACAAATTCAGCAACTGACATCAAAGTATGAAGAGAGCAATTACAAAGTTCAGCAATTGTCAGATCGATTAAATAAAATTTCAAATGACAGTCAATTAAGGTTTCAACAATTAGAAAGCAATAGAGCTATTAGTGATAAAGTTAATCCAGCCAGAGAAGTAACAATAGAGAAAACTACCGTTATTAAAAAAAATGAAAATAATATTTTAAACTCTGAAGAAGTAAAAGAAGAAGAGGAAAATACTATTAAAGAAAAACCAGTCCAGGCTGAAAATATTAAATTAAAAGAAAAAATTAACAAACCTAAAACAACAAAAATTTTACCAAAAGCTTCAATCGCAGAGCAGTATAAATATGCAATGAATGTTATGAAAAGTGGAGATTTTGAAAAGGCAGAAATTGCTTTTAAAGAATTTGTAGACACGCATTCAAAACATGAGCTCGCAGGTAATGCTCAGTTTTGGTATGGAGAAACTTTTTATATTAGACAACTTTATGAAGATGCAGCAGCAGCCTTTTTGGAGGGTTATCAAAAATACCCCAACAGTTCAAAAGCTCCAGAAAATTTGTTAAAACTTGGAGTGACACTTGCAGAACTAGGGGAAGTAGAGCAGGGTTGTAAAATGATTGTTAATTTGAAAAAAGCTTATCCTAAGACTGATGCTTCAATCTTACAAAAGTCATCTTATGAAAAGAAAAGATTTAACTGCAGTTAGCCTAAAGCTATTAGAAGAAAAAAAAATAAATCAAATTTATTTTCAATTTAGAGAAAAGATTTTATCTTTTGTTGGCAAAGATAAGTTCGCCATTGCAGTTTCAGGAGGTAGCGATAGCTTAGCTCTAAGTGTTCTTGCTAAATTATATTCGTTAGAAAATAATAGTACTTTTATTGCTTTAGTTGTTGATCATAAGTTAAGGAAAGAATCTACGAACGAAGCAAAACAAACTTTTAAAAATTTAAAAGATAAAAACATTGAAGCTAAGATTTTAAGTTACAAAGGTCAGAAATTTTCATCTAATATCCAAAAAAAAGCAAGAGATTTACGATACGATCTATTTGAGAAATATTGTCTTAAAAATAAAATTAAATTTCTTATTCTTGCTCATCACCAGGATGACTTAGTTGAGAATTTTTATATTAGATTAATTAGAGGAAGTGGCATTAAAGGACTTACCTCATTGCAGAATGTTTTTCAGTATAACAAAAACTTTTATCTTTTAAGACCTTTATTAAATTTTACTAAAAAAGAATTATTAGAAGTTACTAAAGAAACTTATACTAAATGGATTGAAGATCCTTCAAATAAAAATGATAAATTTTTAAGAGTGCGTATTAGAAAAATGCAATCCCAATTACAAAAAGAAGGACTAGATCCAAGACGCATCATCAAGACTATTGAGAATTTAGGCAAAGCGAAAAGTTCATTAGATTTTTATGTATTTAAATCAGAAAAAAAATATTTAAATTTTTATAAAGAAGGATATTCAACAATTAAATTATCAATACTTAAAAACGAAGCCCAAGAAGTTATTTTTAGATTAATTATTAAAGCAATACATTTTGTTTCAGGAGAATATTATCCTCCAAGATCAGATAGTTTAAACACTCTTATTAAAAATATATCTCAAAAGAATTTTAAATCTTCAACACTGGGTGGATGTTTGATTGAAAAAAATAAAAATTTACTTTCATTTTTTAGAGAAGATAGAAATGTTCCGATGGAAACTTTAAATAAAAAAAAACAAAGAATAAATTGGGATGATCGTTTTTTAGTTTTTGGTAACTTGAATAATTCGCAAGGATTAATCATTAAAAAATTAGGAAATAATGGAATTGAATATTTAAGAAAAAATAAATTTAGTGATTATGGAGTAAAAATTCCAGCGCATGCTAAAAAGACATTACCTTCTTTTTGGAACTCTCGCGGAGAATTATTATTTGTTCCTTTTCTGAATTTTAAGAATAGAAAATACAACATTAAAAACGATAGTTTTGGCGCTAGTTACCTTAGATTTGTTTGAGATTGCTACTTGTTTAATCTATAATAATGATTACTTTTAAAATATGAATTTACGAAATTTAATGATGTGGGGCATTATTGTCCTACTTGTTTTAGGTCTTTATAATCTTTTTCAAAACCCAGGTTCTATTACTGGTAAATCAGATATGCCTTTCTCTTCTTTTTTATCGGAAGTAGACAAAGGAAATGTTGCCTCAGTTGATATTAGAGGAAGTGAAATTTCAGGAACATTTGCAAACGGAAAAGGTTTTAAAACTTACTCGCCGAATTATCCAAACTTAGTTGAAAAATTAACTGCTAAAGGCGTTTCTATTACCGCAGGTCCACGTGAAGAGAAAGGACCTTCAATATGGGGAATAATATTGTCCTGGTTTCCAATGTTGTTGCTTATTGCAGTATGGATTTTTTTCATGCGTCAAATGCAAGGTGGCAAAGGCGGAGCCATGGGATTTGGAAGATCAAAAGCAAAGTTGTTAAATGAGGCGCAAGGTCGAGTTACTTTTCAAGATGTTGCCGGCGTTGAAGAAGCAAAAGAAGAATTAGAAGAGATTGTACAATTTTTAAAAGACCCTAGAAAATTTCAAAAACTAGGAGGAAGAATTCCAAAAGGAGCTTTACTAGTTGGCCCTCCAGGAACTGGTAAAACTTTATTAGCAAGAGCAGTTGCTGGCGAAGCGAATGTTCCGTTCTTTACAATTTCAGGATCAGATTTCGTAGAGATGTTCGTTGGAGTTGGAGCATCTAGAGTTAGAGATATGTTTGAACAAGGAAAGAAAAGCGCTCCTTGTATTATATTTATTGATGAGATCGATGCCGTTGGCAGAAGTAGAGGAGCCGGATTAGGTGGAGGCAATGATGAGAGAGAGCAAACTTTAAACCAACTACTTGTTGAGATGGATGGTTTTGAAACTAACGAAGGAGTTATTTTAATTGCTGCTACAAACAGACCAGACGTTTTAGACCCAGCGTTATTAAGACCAGGTCGTTTTGATAGACAAGTGATTGTTTCAAATCCTGATATTGTAGGAAGAGAAGCTATCTTAAAAGTGCATTTGAAGAAAATTACAACAGGACCAGATGTAAATCCTAAAGTTATAGCAAGAGGAACTCCTGGATTTTCAGGCGCAGATCTTGCAAATATTGTAAATGAATCTGCTTTATTAGCAGCAAGAAAAAATAAAAGAATTGTGACTATGTCAGACCTTGAAGAAGCAAAAGATA
>JBAXVU010000060.1:0-3700 GCA_037128905.1 Pseudomonadota bacterium
AAACTTAAAAACGATCCAGCAATTAAAGCGGCATATTTAGGCGGACACTAAATAAGTAGATTGTTAATCTATTTAATAAGATGAATCTTTGTCTTTTATCTGCATCAGAAATTATTTCAAAAATTAAAAAAAAAGAAATATCCTCTACTGAAGTTGCAAAGAGTTTTATTGATCAAATTCATAAATTAGAAAAAAATGTAAAAGCTTGGACTTTTTTTGATGAAGATCTTTTTTTAAAAAAAGCAAAAGATTCAGACAGCAAACTTTCATCTGGAAAATCTTTAGGTTCTTTGCACGGATTACCAGTTGCGATCAAAGATATTTTTCAAACAGAAGATATGCCAACACTTAATGGAATTTCCATAAGAGAAAATCATACTAATCGACATGACTCTTCAGTTGTAGACTTGCTAAAGAAAGCAGGAGCCATTGTTATGGGAAAAACAGTTACTACAGAACTTGCCTATTACGATGCTGGCAAGACTACAAACCCTCATGATTATTCAAGAACGCCAGGAGGATCTTCGAGCGGTTCTGCAGCAGCAGTTGCCTCATTTATGGCTCCTGTTGCCGTAGGTTCACAAACAAATGGCTCTACTATTCGACCAGCGTCCTATTGCGGAGTTGCAGCTTACAAACCTACCTATGGACTAATTTCAAGACACGGCTGTTTACAGCAGTCTTTTTTGTTGGATCAGGTTGGATTGTTCGCAAACAATGTTGAGGATTTAGCATTATGTTCTTCAGTTGTTATAAAAAAAGACAATCAAGACAGAACTACAGTTGATTATAAGGCCAATGACTTATTAGATGGAACTAAATCTATTAAAAATCTCAATCCAAAATTTGCTTTTATAAAAACTTCAAGATGGAACAATTTAGATAAAGAAATACAAAAACTTTTCGAAAATTTTATAAAAGAAAATCAAAAAAATATAACAGTTTATGAAACGCCAAAATTTTTAGATAAAATTTTTGATTATCAAAAAATTATTCAAGAAACTGACATGGCCCATAATTATTTTTCAATCTATGACAAGCATAGAGATAAAATAGGAAAAAAATTAATAGAAGCCATTGAAAGAGGATTGAAATATAAGGCAAAAGATTATGTTGAGGCAGAGGAAAACATTCATCTTCTTTATCAGTCTTTTAAGGAGGAAATAAAAAATTTTGATGGAGTTGTGACGCCATCAACAACTGGAGCCGCACCCAAGGATCTAACTTTTACTGGAGATCCTGAGTTTTGTACTATATGGACGTACCTTGGAACGCCTTCGATTTCTTTACCGTTATTGCAGGATTCTAATAAAATGCCTATTGGCGTTCAGTTTATTGGAAATAAATTTGAAGATGAAATGTTATTAAAAAATGCAAATTGGTTTTTTCAAAAAAGTATAATTAAATGAGATTTAAGAAGTTCTTTTTATATTCACTAATAATTCTGACATTCGCGTACATCTCGATATGCATTTATATGTATGCTATGCAAAGAAATATTTTATATCGACCACATGTCATTCGTCCTCCCTTAGTAGAGAATTTAAATGCTAAAATTCAAGAAGTCGAAATACCCTCAACAGATAACGTTAGACTTAAATCTTGGTTTTATAAAAATAATCAGAACAAATATACTGTACTTTTTTTACATGGAAATAATGGGAATTTAGAAACTAGGATTTATAAAATTAATGAATTTAAAAATTTAAATCTAAATTATCTAATTATCTCTTGGCGTGGTTTTAATGGCAATAACGGTGCACCTACAGAACAAGGTCTATACGATGATGCAAGAAGCGCAATAAAGTGGTTAGAAAAGAATAATATTCCTAAGAATCGAATTATTTTATACGGAGAGTCACTGGGGACCGGGGTTGTAGCAGAGGTTGCACAAAATGAAAAATTTGCAGCAGTTGTTTTAGAGGCGCCCTATACTTCCATAGTAGATGTTGCAAAAATTCGTTATCCTTATTTGCCTGTAAATTTATTGTTAAAAGATAAATTCTTGACTATAGAAAAGATGAAAAATATTTCGGCACCTGTGTTTGTTGTGCACGGGATTTTAGATGGACAAATACCAGTTTACATGGGCAAAAAAGTACTTGATGAGGCTAAATCAAAAAAATATGGATATTTCCCAGAGCTCAATCGTCATATGATAAGATATGACTCCCAGTTTATATCCGAGCTTCAAAAATTTATTAAAAGTTTAAATTAGCCTTTAATAAAGGCTTGCACGAAGTCTTTTGCTACAAAGTTATCTAGATCTTCTTCTTTTTCACCAACTCCAATTGCATAAATTGGAATTTGAAATTGTTTAGCGATTGCAACAAGAATCCCGCCTTTTGCTGTACCATCTAGTTTCGTCATAATAATTCCTGAGATTGGAGTTATTTTCTTAAATTCTTCGATTTGATTAATAGCGTTTTGCCCAGTTGTTGCATCAAGAACTAATATTGTTTCATGAGGTGTGTTATTGTCAATTTTTTTTAAAACTCTTATGATTTTAGAAAACTCTTCCATTAAATTTTTTTTATTTTGTAATCTCCCCGCCGTGTCAATGATGCAATAATCAAAATTATTTATTTTCGCATATTCAAAACTTTTAAAAGCAACTGAGGCAGGATCGGAGCCGAGATCTGATTTTATGATCTCAACATTAATTTTTTTACACCACAATTCTAATTGTTCTATCGCGGCAGCTCTAAAGGTATCGGCTGCACCTACTATAATTTTATTGCCTTTATCTTTAAGTTTTTTACACAATTTTCCAATGGTTGTTGTTTTACCAACACCATTTACACCGCATACCAGTATCACCGTTGGTTTATTATGAGAGATTGAAAAAAAATCTTTCTGAACTGGTATTAAAATATTTTCAATTTCTTTAGCGATAATTTGAAAGAAATTTTCTTTAGTTAATTCTTCCTGGCTATATTTTTTATCTGCAATATTTTTTCTAAATTCTTCAACAAAACCTACACCAACATCAGCCTGAATAAGAAGATCTTCTATATCTTGCAAAATTTCTTGTTGAGGTCTGGATTTATTAAATACCTCATCAATCCCTTTTACAAATTTCTCTGAAGTTTTTTTAAGACTATTTTGAAGTTTTTTAAAAAAATTCATTGAATCATTAATAATTAAATCTTTATACTAATATTATTAATGCTCGAAACAGACCCCGTCATTACGATGTGTTTATCTTTTTTTAATTCAATATGAAGTGTTCCATTTTTAAAATGAATATTAACTTTTTTTCCAGTTAGCCCTAATTTATTTGCAGCCACAGTAGTTGCGCACGCGGCAGTTCCACAAGCAAGCGTTAGTCCAGCCCCTCTTTCCCAAACTTTAACAGCAATATTTTTCTTATTCATAACTTCTGCAAAAGTAACATTGCATCTCTGAGGAAAAAATTCATGATGTTCAATTTGAGGGCCAATTTTTTTTAACAATTCAAATGTTATTTCTTTAAAAAAAATAACATGAGGATTGCCTACACTCAATGTATAACCCGTTAGAATCCCAAGATTTTTAGTTTTAATTTTAACTTTCGCATTATTCATCTTCTTTGATAGAGGAATTTTTTTCCAGTCAAAATTAGGAATCCCCATATCAATAGACACTTCAGTTTTGCCTGTAAGCTTAGCCGCTAAGATTCCACTTTCAGTATTAATTTTTGATTTAGTTAATTTTTTTT
>JBAXVU010000061.1:0-3657 GCA_037128905.1 Pseudomonadota bacterium
TAGTTTTTATTGGAGATTTAGCCCCGCAAGAAGCTGCTCTAAAAGTTGTAAAATCATGAGTACCCACTAAAACTTGTGCAGCTTCATTCATATTTTTTTCATTTAAATTAATTTTTATTTGCCATGCCCTATCTTTTTCTATGGATAAAGGTGAATCGCGATTAATGATTACATATTTATAAATTCTTAACTTTGCATCTCTTCTTGAATCAAAATCATTTTGAACCAACTCTGTTTTTAAGATGCTAATAGAATTATTTTTTAAATGAAAATTTAAGGCATCAGTAATTTTTTTAACATCAATATCTTTATCAAAATCGAAATGAAAAACTTGATGAACAGCATGAACACCTGTATCTGTTCTTCCAGCGCCAAAAATTATTGTTTTCTTTTCAGCTAATTTCTCGATAGCATCTTCAATTGTTTCTTGGACTGATTTTCCATTAATTTGTCTTTGCCAACCCACAAAATGAGTTCCATCATATTCAACGATACATTTTAGTCTTTGCATTAAAATAACTTTGATGCTTTTGGTATCTTATATCCCAATAAAAACTCTTTTGCTTTTTGAACTTTCTTTCCTGGCCTTTGAATTTCTAAAACTTGAAGAGCAGAATCTTTACAGGCAATTAGCAAGTTATCATTAATTGTTGTTCCAGTTACTCCTTTTTCATTTACCGCTACTGCTTTCCATATCTTAATTTTTTCATTGTTAAATTGAAAACAGGCTCCTGGCGTTGGGTTTAGAGCTTTAATTTGTTGAATAATTTTTTCTGCATTATGATTCCAGTTAATTTCTTCATCTGCTCGAGTAATTTTTTTTGCATGTGTAGCTTTTGAATGGTCTTGCTCTAAAAATTTAGCCTTATCTTTTTCTATAAGCTCAATTGCTGTAATTATTAATTTAGCTCCTAAAATTGCTAATTTTTCACCTAATAAACCGTAATTTAATTCATTATTAATTTCTATTTTTTCGGACAACATTACAGGTCCTGAATCTAAACCTTTTTCAATTTTCATAATTGAAATACCTGTAAATTTATCTCCATTCATAATAGCTCTTTGAATAGGCGCGGCACCCCTCCAATTTGGCAATAAAGAAGCGTGAATATTAATAAATCCTTTTTTAGATAAATTTAAAAAATTTTCAGGAATAATTTGTCCGTAAGCAACAACTATCACTAAATCTGGATTTATCTTTTTAAAAAAATCTAATTCTTCTTCATTTTTTAAAGAGCCTGGATGATGAACTTTTAAATTGTTTTTTTCTGCCTCTAAATGAACCGGAGTTTTTTCAAGTTTTAACCCCCTGTTCGATTTCTTTGGCGGCTGCGTATAAACATGAACAATATTTAATTTTTGTTTAAGTAATTCTTTTAATGCAGGAACAGCAAAATCTGGTGTTCCCATGAAAATTATATTTAATGACATGGGTTACCTAAAAATTAATATGATCTGAAATATCTTCTTTTTTTGCTTTTGAAAGTTTTTTTAATATAAATGATTTTTTTAATTTTGATAAATAATCAATAAACAAAACTCCATTCAAATGATCAATCTCGTGCTGAATACAAGTTGCAAGTAATCCCTCAGCTTTTAATAATTGTTCTTTTCCATTTTGATCTAAATATTTTACGTGACATTGTTCTGGTCTTTCTATTTCTGCAAATTGCTGAGGCAATGAAAGGCAACCCTCTTCAAAAGTGCATTTTATATCTGACGTCCAAACGATTTCTGGATTTACAAAATACATAGGATTCTTTGGCTCAGGATCTTTTGCTACATCAACAACAACTACTCTTTTATCTACTCCAATCTGAATTGCGGCAAGACCTATGCCGGGTGCTGCATACATTGTCTCCAGCATGTCCTTCATTAAATTTTTAATTTCCCGATCTACTTTTGCGACAGGTTTTGATTTAATTCTTAATTTAGGATCTGGTTCTGTTAAGATTTTCCTAATAGTCATAATGAAAAAATACTAAATCTACTTAATTAATCAAGCGCTTGATACTAATCACTATTTAAAGAACTGCGGTATTTAAATGCAGAAAATAATGTTCCATCATCTAAATACTCGATCTCTCCACCCACTGGCAAACCGTGCGCTAACTTTGTTACTTTCACATTTAAATTTTTAATACTGTCTTTAATATAATGAGCTGTTGTTTGACCTTCGATTGTAGCGCTTGTTGCTAGGATCACTTCTTTTACTGAATTGGCTTTAATTCTATTAACTAATGAACCTATTAAAAGATCTTCTGGATTTACACCATTAATAGCTGAAAGAGTTCCTCCTAAAATATGGTACTGACCACTGTAAACATTTGTGCTTTCAAGAGCCCACATGTCAGCAACATTTTCTACAACGCAAATCTGATCGTAATTATTCTTACTACTACAATTACACTCAACTTTATTAGTCTTAAAATTTCCGCAAATATTACAACGAGCAACATTTTGATAAACTTTATCTAAAGCGCCAGATAATGGCTTCATGATATTGTCTCTGTTTTTTAAAAGATAAAGAGCGATGCGTCTTGCAGACTTTGGTCCTAACCCTGGCAACTTTGCGATCAGAAACATTAAAGTTTCAAGGTCTGGATGAGAGTTATTTTTCATTATTAAAAAGGAAGTTTAAATCCTGAAGGTAATTTTAAACCACCCGTTATTTTTGACATCTCCTCGGATGACTTCAGCTCGATTTCCTTTTTTGCATTATTTGTAGCTACTACAATTAAATCTTCCAAAACCTCTTTATCTTCAGTCATTAATTTTGGATCAATATCTATTTTGATCATCTCATTATTGCCGTTTAAAATTACTTTTACAGCACCATTGCTTGCAATTCCTTCTGCCTGGATATTCTTTAATGATGCCTTAACCTCCATCATTTTTTGCTGCATCTCTTGGGCTTTTTTTATCATGCCGCCAAAATCCATTACTTAACCTCCTCTACATCGCTAAGTTCTGCGTCTGGAAAATTTTCTTTAATTTTTATATAAACTTCACTTTGAAGCGCATCTTGTAATAATTTTTTCTTATAGTTTTCTTTATTCTCATAAATTGTACTTTTTCCTATTTCTTTTGATAAAGAAATTATCCATCTTTCTCCTGTCCATAATTTAAGTTTCTCAGTCAAAGATCTTACAAAATTCTTAGATAATTTTTCATTAAAAGAGATATCAATCTTACCAGTCTCAAATTTTACTACTCTAACATTTCTTTCTAAATCAAATTTTAATTCAATTTCTTTTTTATTGTTTGCGCACTCAACAAGTGCATCGAATGAATTAATTATTTCAAGTTTTCCAACCTCTTGTTTTTTTTCCAAAACTTTTGGACTTCGATCAATATCTTCTGCCTTTTCTTGCGCAATGCTTTTTATCTGCGTTTTAATTGATGTTTGTTTATTAATGATCGTGCCTGGTTTAATTTCATCAAAATTATCTTTTTTCTCTGTGGGTTCGCCAATAATTCGGGGATCCGAATTAAGAGCATCCTCAATAACTTGTTCTGGGCTTGGTAAATCTTTTAAATGAACTAATCTCATAATTAACATTTGAAAAGATAGGAAGTGATTTGGCACAAAACTTAACTCTTCAATTCCTTTAAGAATGAATTGCCAGATCATCGAAATATAAGAAAAATCAATAT
>JBAXVU010000062.1:0-3601 GCA_037128905.1 Pseudomonadota bacterium
AAATATTTACCTAAAGATTTTTTTGTCTCAACAAGTAATTTTTTTCAACCTGTATTTGATTGTTATCTAGCTAATAGCAAAAGCGAAATTAGAAAAGCTCAAAGACTTAGATATAAAATATTTTTCAATGAAAGAAATGGTCAAAAAATTTTCAATTTAAGTTCTTTTAAAAGAGATGCCGATAAATTCGATAAATATAGCGATCACATTATAGTTACATTTAAAGCGTCTAAATTTAGCAAAACTAAAATTGTTGGAACATATAGGTTGCTTCAGCAAAAGGTAGCTCTACAACAATGTGGCTTTTATTCCTCTGAGGAGTTTAATTTAAATACATTATATAAATCACAAGACAGACCACAGAATGGATTAGAATTGAGTAGATCTTGTGTGTCTCAACAGTTTAGAAAAAAAAATGTTTTACATTTAATGTGGTCAAAAATTAATGAATATGTTCAGCATAATAAAAATGACGTTCTTTTTGGAATGGCAAGTTTTTTAGAAGAAAATCCAGAAGTAATTAAAGAAGAGCTTTCATATTTATATCAAAAGTTTTTAATGCCAGAAAATATAAGAGTTGATGCAATTTTTTCAAAAAAAACTGAAATGAATTTAGTACAGACTGAAGGCATGTCTGATCTTTCAATTATTAAAAAATTACCTCCCCTTATTAAAGCTTATTTAAGATTGGGTGCTAAAATTGGAGATGGTGCAGTTGTAGATAAAATATTTAAAACAACTGATGTATTTATTTATCTTCCTTTTAATACAATTAAACCTGAATATTTAAAGAAATTTAGTTTATAATATTTCGATTCTGTATGATCAAAATATTATTACGCTCGACTGTAGAAAAAGTATTTGGATTTTTTTATCTCAAGCAACTTTATAAAAAAAATTATTCTGATCCAGAATTAAATAATAATTTTTGGAAAAGAAGCTTAGAAATTTTAAATATAGAACATATACTTAGAAATGCAGAGCGTATTCCAAAACAAGGTCCTTGTATTATTGTATCTAATCATCCCTTTGGAATACTTGATGGATTAATTATCTGTTCTGAAGTTGCAAAACTAAGAAAAGATTACCGAGTATTAATTAATGAAGAGCTTACTGCAATTGATCATATAAGAGATCATCTTTTTCCATTAAGACTGGATATGAGTAAAGACGCTGCAAAAATTAATATAAAGTCCAAAAATAATGCTATCGAATTTATAAATAAAGGAGGACTAGTCATTATCTTTCCTTCTGGAGAAGTAGCAACCTCTGAAAAAATTTTTAGAAAAGCTGTAGAAAAAGAATGGAAACCTATACTTGGATCAATTTTAAGAAAAGTTAATTGTAAAATTTTACCAATCTATTGCCATGGTCAAAATAGTTTTTTATTTCAGCTAACTGGTATTATTAACTACAAATTAAGACGAATACTCTTTGCAAGAGAGTTGATCAATAAATCTAATAAAAAATTTCGTGCTGAATGTGGTGAATTGTTAGATAGTAAAATCTTTCACCAAAAAGAGAATTACCAAATAGCTAAAAGCTTGAGATCAGAAACTCTTAAAATTGCAAATTTACACTAGCGGTTTGCAAGAATACTTTTGCGCAATTCTCCCATGTGTATTGCTTTGCAATTTCTTTGCATTCTTCTTTCTTGATATTTAAAGCTTTTTTCATAGATTCTTTTAAATCCCAATCTAAACAATCTGCCTTGGTATTTTGTAAAATATCCAATGGACCGGTAACAGGATAAGCTGCAACAGGAACTCCAGCTGCTAATGCTTCAATAATAACAATTCCAAAGGTGTCAGTTTTACTTGGAAATACAAAAACATCACTGGCTGCGAGATAAGAGGCAACTTCTTTTTCTTTTAACATTCCGGTAAATAACACGTCTTTATACTTTTTCTTAAGCTCATTAAATTGAGGCCCATCACCAACAACAATCTTTGAACCATCAATCTCTATATCTAAAAATGCTTTAATATTTTTTTCAACAGCAACTCTACCAACGTAAATATAAATAGGTGAAGGCAAAAAAACGTTTGCTTTTTCTACTTTTCCAAAAATATTCTTATTTACGCCTCTGCTCCAAACAACTAGATTTTTAAAATTTCTATTTGTTAATTCATTCTCCATATTCTTAGTTGTGACTAAGATTTTATTGGCAGGTTTATGAAAATATCTCAAAAAAGAATATCCAACACTAACAGGAATATGAGTTCTTTTATTTACGTACTCAGCAAATTTAGTATGCAAAGAAGAAGTAAATTTTATATTATTTTTCATACAATATCTTCTTGCAAAAAATCCTAGTGGCCCTT
Organism: Pseudomonadota bacterium; assembly: GCA_037128905.1. GTDB lineage: Bacteria > Pseudomonadota > Alphaproteobacteria > Pelagibacterales > Pelagibacteraceae > Fontibacterium. Next base: position 2,325 of record JBAXVU010000062.1, read on the forward strand.
CTGTTGCTATATGAACTATATGCGCATTTACCTCTTTAATTTTTTTGTAAACTTTAGGATAAGCATTAATTGATAATTTTATTTCAGGATATGTAGGGCAAGGAATTGTAATAAAATCATTTGGTGTTATTAAAAAAACCTCATGATTTTTTTTTTTTAATTCTTCTACCAAATAACTTAGAGTTGTTACAACGCCATTTACTTGGGGGTGCCAAGCATCGGTTACAATAAGAATTCTATAACTTTTCATTAAGATGCAATTTTAAGCAACTCTATGTCTTGTTTTTCAGTTAATAGTTCTTTTCTTTTTTCTGCCCAATGAATGATTTCTAACCTTCCATCAAAATGTTCAACCAAAGCTGTACAACTTTCAACCCAATCACCATCATTAATGTAATGAATGTTATCAATGTTCTGCATATTAGCATGATGAATGTGCCCGCAAATAATACCGTCTACTTTGTGTTGCTTGGCATAGTTTCCTACTAATTTTTCAAACTCACTTATAAATTTCACGGCATTTTTAACTTTGAATTTTAAAAATTTAGAAAGGGACCAATACTCATAACCCAATTTATTTCTAAAAAAATTTATATAGCGATTAAAATAAATTAAAAAATCATATGTAAGAGATCCGAGTATTGCAAGCCACTTAGCACATTGAATAATTCCATCAAATTGATCTCCATGCACAACTAAATACTTTTTATTATCGATAGTCTCATGGATGACTTGATTAACAATTTCAACTCCACCAAAATTAATTGGTATAAATTTTCTTAAAAGCTCATCATGATTTCCAGATATGTAGAATACGCGTGTTCCATGACGAGCTTTTTTTAAAATCTTCTGAACAACGTCATTATGAGATTGCGGCCAATACCAAGTATTTTTTAAAGCCCAGCCATCCACTATATCACCAACTAAATAAAGTTTTTCTGACTGAGTATGTCTTATAAATTCTAATAAGAGTTCTGACTGACATCCTCTAGTACCTAAATGAAGATCTGAGATCCAAATGCTTTTATAATTTAAAATTTTATCAATTTTATTTTTAAAAGAATCTTTTTTTAGCATTTTATTGAATTTCGAATCATTAATAAGACCAAAACATGTTAATGTTACAAAATTGTTAAAATTCAATTTATTATTTAAATTTGATGAAATTTTTACTTAACAAATAAAAATTTCTGATAAAAGAATTAACACATGGTAAAAATAACGAAATCTTTAGAAATTTTTATATTTTTTATAATTGTTCCAATAATTTTAATTCC
>JBAXVU010000063.1:0-3595 GCA_037128905.1 Pseudomonadota bacterium
CTTAAAGGTAGAAAATTTGATTCAAAATGGAATCAAAAGGGAATCAAAACGAGAACATCGGTCTAAAAGTGCTTGTATTTCTGTGGGTAACTTAGTCCTATGTCCAGGGATTTTTCTTCTTATCTTCTGGTTCGTTTAAGATTTTAAAGAAAGCTTTTTGTGGAATAAGCAGATTTCCAAAGAAGAACATTACCCCTGCGCCAAATATAAATCCTCCAATGTGAGCACCATAAGCAACGCCACTTTGTCCACTGCTAAATCCTGAACTTATAAATTGAAGAATAAACCAAAAACCTAAAACAAATAGAGCTGGAATTCTTACAAACTGAGAGAAAAATCCAAAAGGAATTAACACTAAAACTCTTTGTTTTGGATATCTAACTATATAAGCACCTAACACACCACTAATAGCACCGCTTGCTCCAACCATTGGTATAGTTGAATTTACATTTAAATAAACCTGCGTAAGAGCAGCTGCAATTCCTGAGGCTAGATAAAATAAAATAAATTTTATTTTTCCAAGATCATCTTCAATATTGTCGGCAAAAATCCACATATAAAGCATGTTGCCGAGTAAATGCATAATACCGCCATGCATAAACATTGAAGTGATTAAAGTAAGATAAGGATCAATTTTACTAACTTCAGCTGGCAACTGTTCAGAGCCTAATAAAGATGCTGGCACTACACCGTAAGAATAAAATAATGCGCCTGATTCAAAACTAGCAGAACTTAATTGTAATAAAAAAACTCCAATACAAATTCCAATAACCCAGTACGTAATAATAGGGGTTGATCTTGTAAAGTTTTCGTCTTTTAATGGGATCACAGTTTAGTTACCGCACTGTGCTCGGTGCATCATCAAATGATCAAGTAGAATACATGCAAGCATAGCTTCGCCAATTGGAACAGCTCGAATTCCAACACAAGGATCATGTCTACCGTGAACAGAAATTTTTGTATTTCTTCCTTTAGTATCAATGGTGTCACGAGTATTTAAAATTGAAGATGTAGGTTTAACCGCAAACGATGCAACAATTTCTTGTCCTGTAGAAATTCCACCTAAAATTCCACCTGCATTATTAGATAAGAATTTTGCTTTTCCACCACTAGATCTAATTTCATCAGAATTAGTTTCACCTGTTAGGCTTGCAGCATTCATGCCAGCACCAATGTTCACACCTTTAACTGCATTGATACTCATAAGTCCTGCAGCAATATCTTGATCAAGTTTTGAGTAAATAGGAGCGCCCAGTCCAACCGGAACTCCTCTTGCTCTAAGTTCAATAACTGCACCACATGAACTTCCAGCTTTTCTAATATCTAATAAGTATTGCTCCCAAACAGGCACAGTTTCTTTATCAGGACAAAAGAAAGGATTTTTTCTAATCTCTTTGTCATTCCAAAGATTATGATCAATCATTAACGGACCTATTTGTGTAACCGCTCCAACGATTGAGAATTTTTTTCCAAGTAATTTATTAAGCACAACTTTAGCAATGGCTCCTGCTGCAACTCGTGAAGCAGTTTCCCTAGCAGACTGTCTCCCGCCGCCTCTAAAATCGCGGTTTCCGTACTTCATAAAGTAAGTAAAATCAGCATGTCCTGGTCTAAATTTATCTTTAATGCTTTCGTAGTCTCTAGACTTAGTATCTTCATTAAAGATGATCATCGAAATAGGAGTTCCAGTAGTTTTACCTTTAAACACGCCTGATAAAATTTGTACCTGATCTTTTTCTTTTCTTTGTGTTACGAATTTAGACTGACCTGGTCTTCGTTTATTAAGCTCTACCTGAACCTCTTTTTCAGAAATAGCAATATTCGGCGGACAGCCGTCTACCACGCAGCCGATTGCAGGACCATGGGACTCTCCCCATGTAGTAAATCTAAATAGCTTTCCAAAAGTATTAAATGACATTAAATATATTTTATAGGGTATTTTTAGTTATTTATGAATCAAAAAAAATATAAATCGAACAAACTTGGACTCAATTCATGTTTTTTAAATAAGAAAAATCCATTTGAGCTATTCAAAGCTTGGATGGCAAAAGCTAAAAAAACTGAAATTAATGACCCCAATGCTCTAGCGCTTGCAACAGTTAATCCTAAGAAACAGCCATCGGTTCGTATGGTGCTTTTAAAAGAGCTAACTAATAAAGAATTTGTTTTTTATACAAATCTAAATAGTAAAAAAAGCAATGAATTGAAAAGTAATCCAAAGGCTTCAATGTGCTTTCATTGGAAAAGCATTAGAAGACAAATAAGAATTGATGGTTCAATTAAAAAAGTTTCAAGCAAAGTGGCTGATAAATATTTTAATTCAAGACCTTATGGAAGCAGGATTGGCGCTTGGGCATCTATACAATCTAAGCCTATGCAATCTAGATTTGATTTAATGAATAGAATTCAAGAATATAAAAAGAAGTTTCCAAGTAATAAAAAAGTTCCAAGACCTCCCCATTGGTCAGGGTTTGCTTTAAAAGCAAATGCAGTTGAATTTTGGTTAGACGGACAAAACAGAATTCACGAAAGACTTAAATATAAAAAATTAGGATCTCGTTGGATAAAAGAAATTTTATATCCTTAATATTATTTTACTCGGTTATAAATTTTTTCAAAACCTTTATTTAGGTTTTTAAATACTCCAGATTTTGTTGCTCTATTTAAAAGTTCTTCATTAATTCCGTCTTTAGTTTGAAATTCTTTAATCATTTTATCCATAGAAGATTTTGGATTTTTTATAGTTTCATTATTAAGTGCCTTAAATAAGTGACTTAGATATTCCATCGATTTATTTTTATTAATTCCTTTTCTTAAAAACCATTTATGTGCGGTATTAAATATTTCAAGGTACGTTGCCATAAATGAAGTCATCACCCATAATTTTTTATTTTCTTTTTCATTGTTTGTTGAAATGACTTTTCCAAGTTTACTAAAGAAACCTTCAACCACTTTGTTTTTTGGATAAACAATAATAGGACCCAGATTATGTTTAATCATAGGAAGAGGGGCAATTTTAAATATCTTTTTAGCAGGCGATATTATGCCTTTCAATTCTTGATTATGGATAGTTGAAATAAAATTTAAAACTGTATGACTGTTCTTAAATTTTAATTTTTTTAATATCTGCTTTCCAACTTTTGGAGTAATTGACAGCACAATCCAATTAGATTTATCTAGTACCTCTTGATTAGATTTTGCAATTCTAATTCTTGAAAATTTGTTCTTTAAAATTCTAGCGTTATTTTTATTTTTAGGGGAAAGAATTATTTCTTTAACGTTTATTTTTGCTTTAAAAATTCCCTCAATAACTGAAGTTGCAATCTTTCCAACGCCAATAAAACCTAATTTCATATTTTTAAAAATTTGATTAAATTAGATATATCATTCTTGCATGCAATTATAAGATCTGTAAAACTTTTGTTTTCCACAGAATTGAACCTGCAAAAGTTGCTAAAATTGACTTTTAACATTGGATAAAAGAATATGGGATTCGTAGGTAATAGACCTCTTAATAGTTACTAAACAAGGTTAGTTATTTGAAATTAGAGTTACTTTACAATCCGGGCAATGTTCTTTGTGATTATCTTAAAAT
>JBAXVU010000064.1:0-3455 GCA_037128905.1 Pseudomonadota bacterium
TAAATTTTTTATTAGCTTCTAAAAAAAATTTTTCTTTTTCTTCTAAATTTGATTTTTCGTAAAGGTGCCAAAACTCTCTTGCAATAGTTATGCCTGAAACAACTCCGTCTTCTGATATTAGTTGTTCACATAACTCTGTTAAATGAGTTGCTGTATCTTTTTTTCTAGTAAATAAATTACCAAAGAAACTTTTCCCTTTGTCAGCAACAAGGGTGAGGAATTTTTTTAAACCCAGCATATTGCTGTGTTATCCCATAACTAAAGAAGGTAACCAAGTGGCAATTTGAGGGAATGCGCAAAGTATCACTATTTGCAATATCATTAATATTGCATACGGCAAGCAACCCCAAAGAATTTTACTCAAAGCAACATCGGGAGCTATTCCTTGAATAACAAATATATTAAGTCCAACTGGTGGATGGATTAAGCCAATCTCCATATTAATAGTCACAACTACACCAAACCAAATGGGGTCAAATCCTGCAGCCACAATAATTGGGTAAAGAATTGGAGCTGTCATTAAAATACTTGCAACGGGTGGTAAAAAGAAGCCAGCAACTATTAGGAATAAATTGATATAAAACATTAACAGCCATTTGTTAGAAGAAATGGCGACTAATTCTTTAGCAATAGATTGAGTGATATATAAATTAGAAAGTACAAACGCGAATAGGAAAGATGCCGCTATAATTAAAAGTAGCATTACACTTTCAACCATCGTTTCAGAAAAAATTTCCCAGAAATATTTAGTGTTATACATCTTATAAACTACTGCAACTAACCCCATTGCAAATAATGCGCCTACAGCAGATGCTTCGTTAGGCGTAGCAAAACCTCCATACAAAACGTACAGAACTCCAATAACAAGAAATACAAAAGGTAAGATTTTTGGAAGAATTTCAAATCTTTCTTTCCAAGTGTATTGAGTTACAGCAACTTTTTCTTTTCCTCTGCCTTGGCTGAATCTTACATAAATATAAGCCCAGAACATAAATAAAGCTGTAAGCATAATGCCAGGCACTATCCCTGCTATAAAAAGTCTACCAATTGAAGTTCCAGTAGATATTCCGTAAATAATCATAGTGATGCTAGGAGGTATTAATATTCCAAGTGTTCCTCCAGCCGCGATTGTTCCCGTTGCAAGCTCATCTGAATAACCCCTTTTTCTCATTTCAGGAATTCCCATTTTTCCAATGGCAGCACATGTTGCAGGTGACGAACCGCACAATGCTGCGAATATTGCGCAAGCTCCAAGGTTAGATAAGACTAATCCTCCAGGAACTCTATTTAACCAACGATCGAGTGCTAAATATAAATCTTTTCCAGCGGGTGAAGCTGCAATTGCAATCCCCATTAATAAAAACATTGGAATAGTAACTATTCCAAAGTCTTGTAAGCCATTAAAAAGCTGTTCCGCCACAAGAGGTAATCTTCCAATACCTTCGATACCAACAAAAAAAAGAGTTGATACAAGCGCAAGTCCAAAAGCTATTGGAATGCCCGTCGCTAAAATCAAAAATGTAGCACCAATGATATAAAGAGAAAGTACTAAAGGTGTCATATTAATTTCCCTTAGGGTTGTTGTAGTCAATCATTGTACAAAAAATATCTGCTATAGATTGAATAATTAATAAAAAAGCTCCTATCGGTAAAAATATATAAACTTTCCATAAAGGAAAATTCCAAATGGTTGGAGTTTTAAGATTTTTTTCCCAGGCATGAATAAAAAGTTCAATGCTTGTATATAAAAATATAATTAAAAAAATAAGTGAAAAAAAAGACGCTAGATAAGACATTAATTTTTGATTTTTTTTACTCATATAGTGAGTGACAATATCAATGCTCACATGCTTCTTTTTTAAAAGAACGTAAGGACTGCCTACAAAAGTTGCCGCAGCTAAAGAAAAGATAACAAATTCTGTTTGCCAAGTAGTCGACATATTTAAGAAATACCTGACAATAACCATTTCGGTCGTTACAAAAACAGCTGCTATTACTAATAACGTAGCAGTTACTCCGGAAAGCCTCGATAAATTATGCGCAAACTTTATAAAATTAATCATACTAATCCTAATAAAATTGGTGGGCTTTAAGCCCACCAATCAAATTTAAAATTATTTAACAGCCAAAGCTTTAGCGATTAACTTGTCGCCGTCTTTAACTTTCTCTGCAAACTTTTTATATGAAGTTGCTTTTGCTATTTCTATCCAAGCTTTGTAATCAGCCTCTGTCATATATGCAAGTTGAACACCTTTTTCTTTAAATATTTTTTCCATTTTAGTGTCTAAATTTGCAGCTTCTTTAGCCATATATTGTTCTGCTTTTTTGCCAGCAGCTATTAGAGCTTCTTTTTGCTTCTCATTTAATTTATTAAATGATTTTTCAGACATAAGTATTGGTTGATACATAAACCAAAGGGCAAATTTTCCTGGAGGTGTCATACATTTAACTTGTTCGTAAAGTTTAAATGTAACAAAACTTTCTGAGCTAGTGTTAACTCCGTTTAAAACTCCGCTTTGCAAACCTTGGTAGATTTCATTGCTAGGCATTGAAGCGATTGAAGCGCCTGCTCCTTTTAGCATTTCCTCAAACATACTTCCCCCTGCTCTAGTTACTTGTCCTTTTGCAGATTCAGGATTTGTTATACATTTTGTTTTAGATGCAAACCCGCCGGCAAACCAAGCATCAGCCAAAACGATTACTCCTTCTTGTTTTAAAATATTTTTAATATCTTTCATAAAAGGAGAAACGTTCATTCTAGCTGCGTGAGAATGGTTTTTAACTAAACCAGGCATTAAAGTTGCTCCATACTCAGGTTTGAAACCTGATGCATAGTCCAATGGCAAAAGAGTCATATCTAATTGACCTTCTGTTAACGGTTTGTACTGTTCTGAACTTTTATAAAGTGATGCACTTGGAAAAATTCTAACATCAACGCCAACTTTTGCTTTTGCTACTTCTGATGACAAAATCTCAAGCATTTCATTTCTAGAATCTCCTTTACCTGGAAACTGATGTGATGCTTTTAAAACTATATCTGCTGAATATGAATTTACTCCTGATAGTATTAAAAAAAAACTAACAAGCGCTGTTAAATGTACTCTAATTTTCATGATCTCCCCTTAGATTTATTTGAGATATTATTCTGATTTGAATGTTGCTCTTTGTCAATGTAATATTCTGTGGATGAAAAATAATTTAGGGCCCTTAAAAGGTATAGTTGTATTAGATTTAACAAGGGTTTTAGTTGGTCCTTATTGCACTATGGTCTTATCAGATCTTGGCGCTCGAATTATAAAAGTAGAATCGCCTGAGACAGGAGATGACAGCAGAAGTTTTGGTCCATTCATTAAAGATTATTCAGCTTATTTTATGTCTCTTAATAGAGGCAAAGAAAGTATTGCTCTAAATTTAAAAAATAAAGACGACAAAAAAATATTTGAAAAAATATTAGC
>JBAXVU010000065.1:0-3385 GCA_037128905.1 Pseudomonadota bacterium
TATCCATGCCTCCACCAAACCAAGACTTAGTAGTTACTATGAATCTTGTATTAAAATGAAATGCAGGAACTTTTGGATTTTTCATATGAGCAACAATAGAAATTCCAGAGGCCCAAAAATTAGGATTCTTCAAAGCGCCAGGAATTTTTTTTTTAAATTCATTATTAAATTTTCCTGACACCGTTGATATATTGACGCCTACCTTATCAAAAACAGCGCCATTTTTTATTAAAGAAAATACGCCTCCTCCTTTAGAGGATCCACCAGCTTTCCAATTTGTTTTTTGAAATAAAGTTTTTTTTTTAGATTTTTTATATTCGATATCTTCAAATTCTTTACAAATAGAATTTCTTAAATTCTCAAACCAATTTTTGACAATTATTTTTCTTTCTTCTGAATCTATATTCATAATTAAATGTTATAATAATTATTTTGCCTGAGAGCTTCGGATAATACAATAGAAATAGACGTTACAATATTTAAAGATCTTGTATTTTTAGAGATTGGTATTTTTAATCTTTCTTCAACAGTTTTATGAACGAAATCTGGAGCGCCAGCACTTTCTCTGCCAAATAATATTGTGTCGTCTTTTTTAAAATTAAAATTATGATAATTTTTTTTGGCTTTAGTTGTTAGGAGAATTATTCTTTTGTCTTTTTTACTTTTAATAAAGTCTTCAAATGATTGATGTCGTATAATTTTGCATTTTTTGTAATAATCCATGTAGATATTTTTGAGTCTTTTTTCATCAAATTGAAACCCACAAGGCTCAATAATTTCTAAAGTTGTATTTAAACATGCGCACAATCTTATGGTTGCAGCGGTATTTTGAGGAATATCGGGCTGAAATAATGCAATACTAATCATTTTGAAAACTTATTATTTATGCGTCATTCTGGCTATGGAAAAGAAAATAGTTTAGAAATAATTAAATTAATAATTATGTCAGAAAATAATAATAATTCAGATAAAAAAAATAGAAGAGATTTTTTAACAGTAGCAACAGCAGCCGTTGGAGCTGTTGGAGTTGGAGCTGCTGTTTGGCCAGTGGTAAGCCAAATGAATCCAGACTCTTCTGTAAAAGCTTTAGCATCTATTGAAGTTGACTTATCAAAAATTAAAGAAGGACAAGAGATAACTGTTTTATGGAGAGGTAAGCCTGTCTTTATTAAAAGAAGAACCAAAGAAGAGATTGCAACGGCAGAAAAAGTCGATCTTAAAGAATTAAAAGATCCACAGGCTGACAGTAAAAGAGTTAAGAAACCTGAGTGGTTAGTTTTGGTTGGAGTGTGTACTCACTTAGGATGCGTTCCAATTTCAGGCAAAGGAGATTTTGGCGGTTGGTTTTGCCCATGTCATGGATCTCATTATGATAGTTCGGGAAGAATTAGAAAAGGTCCGGCGCCAGCAAATTTAGAAGTCCCAACTTATGAATTTGTTGGAGATAATAAAATTAGATTGGGATAAAATTTATTATGAGTAACAAAGATTTTAATTCTGATAATAACGAAATCAAACCTGTTCATACAAATAAAGTAGGCGGTTCTCCTTTTAAAGGAGTTGTTGGCTGGATAGACAATCGTCTGCCAATTATCAGAATGTTCAAATATGAATATTTAGATTTTCAAGTTCCAAAAAATTTAAGTTACCTCTGGAGTTTTGGAGGAATTTTAATGGTCTGTTTAATTCTTTTAATTGTCACAGGATTAGTTCTTGGAATGCACTACAAACCTTCAGCTGAAGACGCATTTGTGTCTGTTGAAAAAATAATGAGAGATGTAAATTATGGTTGGCTTATCCGATATGCTCATATGAATTTTGCTTCTTTCTTTTTTATTGCTGTCTACATACATATTTTTAGAGGATTGTATTATGGGTCTTATAAAGAGCCGAGACAATTAATGTGGCTTATTGGAATAATTATTTTTTTTATGATGATGGCTACAGCTTTTCTTGGCTACACTTTGCCTTGGGGACAAATGAGCTATTGGGGAGCAACTGTGATTACAAATTTATTTTCTGCCGTACCTTTAGTTGGAAAGTTTATTGTAACTTGGTTGTGGGGCGACTATGCAGTAGGCGATGCGGCATTAAATCGTTTTTATGTACTACATTGGCTTTTAGCCTTTGGTATTCTTGGAGTAGTAATTTTTCACGTTATTGCATTACATATCGTTGGCTCAAATAATCCATCAGGTATTGAACCGGTTGATACAAGAGACACGGTAAGCTTCGCTCCGTTTACTACAAGCAAAGATCTTTTTGGAATGTTAGTTTTTTTATTAATTTTTGTTTTGGTAATGATGTATGCGCCTAATTATTTAGGTCATCCTGACAATTATATTCCTGCAAATCCTTTAATAACTCCACCTCATATTGTTCCAGAGTGGTATTTTTTACCGTTCTATGCGATCCTTCGAAGTATTCCTGATAAACTTTTAGGAGTTATTGCGATGGTAAGTAGTATCGCTGTTTTAGGATTGTTGCCTTGGTTAGATCTGAGCAAAGTTAAATCTGCAGTTTTTAGACCAATATGGAAACAATTTGTTTTCTTATTTGTTTTAGATTTTTTCTTACTTATGTATTGCGGAGGGATGCCAGCAGAGGGTATTTATGTTTTATTAAGTAGAGTAGGTACAGTTTATTGGTTCTTGTTTTTTTTAGTTATAGCTCCTGTGGTTTCTTTAACAGAAAATACTTTACCTATGCCTAAGAGTATTCATGAGTATGAGGATTGGAAAAAACAAGGAAAAATTAAAACATTTAAAATTTTTTAGTCTGAAATGAAATCTTCATTAAAATTATTTTTATTTTTTTTATTAATAATCTCTAATTCTTTAAACGCGTTTTCTTCTGAAAAAGAAGTGAAGCTTTTAAAGCAACATTGGTCATTTGATGGTATTTTTGGAAAATTCGACAGAGCTTCATTGCAAAGAGGTTATCAAGTTTACACGGAAGTTTGCGCCTCATGTCATTCAATGAAACTTTTAAGCTATAGAAATTTAGCAGAAGAAGGTGGTCCTGGATTTACAGAAGAAGAAGTAAAAGCTTTAGCTTCCAAAATAGAAGTGTTAGACGGCCCTAATGATAGCGGTGAGATGTTCAAAAGATCTGGCAAACCATCAGATAAATTTTCAATGCCATTTCCAAATGAAAAAGCAGCTAGATCAGCAAATGGAGGAGCGTATCCTCCGGATATGTCAGTTCTTGTAAAAGCAAGAGCGGGTGGAGCAGATTATATTTATTCTGTTTTACTTGGTTATGAGAAAGCTCCAAAAAACATAAAACTTGAGGATGGGGTTTATTATAATAAATATATGCCTGGCAATCAAATTAAGATGCCAAAACCATTAAACAAAGATTCTGTAAAATATTCTGATGATAC
>JBAXVU010000066.1:0-3307 GCA_037128905.1 Pseudomonadota bacterium
TAATAGCAATAGGTTGAGCTCCAACTGAAATTAAATTTCTCCAAGTTTCACATACAGCTTGCATCGCTCCAGACTTAGGATGGGCTTTGCAATATCTAGGTACGCAATCAACTGTAGCGGCTATTCCTTTATTTTTTCCGTGATATCGAACAACAGCTGAATCTCCACCTGGTTTTTGAATGGTATCAGCCATGACCATATGGTCGTACTGTTCCCACACCCATGATTTATTTGAATAATTAGGATGAGATAAGATTTTGATTAGAGAGTTTTTGATATCAAGATCTTCAATATCAGAATCGTGATTAATCGATTTTGGATAGTTATAGGTAATATAATCCCTTTTGTATTTAGGGGCATTATCACCAAGAGAATGAATTGGAATGCTGCATACATTTTTTTTATTAAATTCAAGTTCAAGTTTTTTTGAATTAGTAAGTTTTCCTATAATTGCAAAATCTAACCCCCACTTTTCAAATATTTTTTTAGCTTCATTTTCTTTTCCTTTTTTTAAAACTATTAACATTCGTTCCTGACTTTCTGAGAGCATCATTTCATAAGGAGTCATATTGTTTTCTCTACAAGGAATTAAATTTAAGTTTATTTTAATTCCAAGATCTCCTTTTGAAGCCATTTCTATAGAAGAAGAGGTAAGACCGGCCGCACCCATATCCTGAATAGAAACTATAGATTTTTTTTGCATTAACTCTAAACAAGCTTCTAATAATAATTTTTCAGTAAAAGGATCTCCAACTTGTACCGTTGGTTTTTTTGATTCAGAATCTTCATCAAATTCAGCAGAGGCCATAGTTGCGCCATGAATTCCATCTCGACCTGTTTTAGAACCAACGTAAACAACAGGGTTTCCAACACCGCTAGCAATTGAATAAAATACTTTGTTTTCTTTAGCGATACCCACATTCATCGCATTCACTAAAATGTTTCCATTATAACATTCGTCAAATTCAGTTTCCCCACCTACAGTAGGCACGCCTATACAATTTCCATATCCACCAATTCCAGAAACAACTCCATTTAGTAAGTATTTAGTTTTTTCATGATTAGGTGAGCCAAATCTTATAGAATTTAAATTAGCTACAGGCCTTGCCCCCATAGTAAAAACATCTCTTAATATTCCACCAACCCCAGTGGCTGCGCCTTGGTAGGGTTCAATATAAGAAGGGTGGTTATGGCTTTCGATTTTAAAAATAACAACATCACCATCACCAAAATCAACAACTCCTGCGTTTTCTCCAGGACCTTGGATTACATATTTATTTTTTGTAGGCAAAGTCTGAAGCCAGATTCTTGAAGACTTATAAGAACAGTGTTCATTCCACATTGCTGAAAAAATTCCAAGCTCTACTAAGTTGGGATTTCTTCCCATTAATTGAATAATTTTATTATACTCCTCAGCTGTTAGACCATGTTTAATTGCGAGTTCCTGGTTAACTTCTTGCATAATTATTTTAGAGATTTGAAAATTAATGATCCGTCTATTCCACCTAAAAGACTGTCGGCGGCTCTTTCAGGATGAGGCATAAGACCAAATACATTTCCTTTTTTATTTATAATTCCAGCAATGTTTTTCATTGATCCGTTTGGATTTGATTGTTCATTAATATTTCCAGTTGCGTCACAATACTGAAGAACAATTTGATTATTATCCTCAAGTTCATCAATTAAATCTTTGCTTGCAAAATAATTTCCTTCGTTATGTGCAATTGGTATTTCAAGAACAGAGTTTCTTTTAGTCTTAGATGTAAAATTAGTTTTATTATTAGTTACTTTTACAGTTATGTTTTTACAAATGAATTTAAGATTAATATTTCTTATTAACACACCAGGTAGCAATCCAGATTCAACAAGCACCTGAAAGCCATTGCATATACCCATTACCAAACCACCTTTCTTTGAATGGCTTATAACTTCTTTCATAATTCTTGATTTAGAAGCAATACTTCCGCATCTTAAATAATCTCCATAGGAGAATCCCCCGGGAAGAACAACAAGATCTGATTTAGGAAGTTTAGCATCGGCATGCCAAACCATTGATGTTTTTATACCAAATTTTTGAAGAGAGATTTTGACGTCACGGTCGCAGTTTGAGCCAGGAAAAACTATGACGCTGGCTTTCATTCTTTGATAACTTTAACTGAGTAGTCCTCAATCGTCATATTTGCTAAAAGTTTTTCACACATTTCTTTAGCTTCAGAAAGAGCAACTTTTTCATTTTTTTCTTTTATAGTGATTTCGAAAGTTTTTCCCTGTCTTAAATTTTCAATTTTTTTAAAACCCATATTTGACAGAGAACTCTTAATTGCAGAGCCCTGAGGATCTAACACATCTTTTTTTAATGTAACAATGACTTGTAACTTCAATTTTTTATTTTTTTTTTAAAGCGGTTAAGTTTTTTGAAAGACCTGTCTTGATTTCTTTAATATTGGAACCTTCTGGCATAATTCCAAGTCTACGAGCAACTTCTTGATAAGCTTCAACTAGTCCACCAAGGTCTCTTCTAAATCTGTCTTTATCTAATTTTCTTTCATCTTTAACATCCCATAATCTGCATGTGTCAGGACTAATTTCGTCTGCTAAAAAAACCTCAGCCTCATCACCATTCCACTGTCTTCCAAATTCTAATTTAAAATCAACAAGCTTAATTCCAATTCCTCTAAACAGACCAATTAAAAAATCATTAATTCTTAAAGCTTGTTCAGAAATATGTATTAATTCACTTTGAGTTGACCACTCTAACGCAAGTATATGTTCCTCATTTACTAAAGGATCTCCAAGTTCATCGTTTTTATAGTAAAATTCTAAAATAGGTTTATTAAGATCTGTTCCTTCGCTAATGCCAAGTCTGCTTGAAAAAGTTCCTGCCGCAATATTTCTCACAACAACTTCAATTGGAATAATTTCTAAAGATTTAATAAGTTGTTCACGCATATTTAACCTTTTTATAAAATGCGTTTTAATTCCGATTTGATTTAGTTGGGATAATAAGAATTCCGAAATTCTATTATTTAAAACACCTTTACCGTCGATAATTGCTTTTTTTTTATTATTAAAAGCCGTTGCATCATCTTTAAAATATTGAATCAAAGTTCCTTTTTCGGGACCTTCGTACAATATTTTCGCTTTACCTTCGTATATTTGTTTTCCTTTAGCCATTAGCTTTTAAATACTCTTCCGTAGATAGCATTAATGTATCTTAAATGAGAATTCATGTTGAATAGTTTTTTAAGATCCTCTGTGGATAATTTAGATTTAATTTGTTTATCGTTATTTAAATTATCAAAAAAAC
>JBAXVU010000067.1:0-3181 GCA_037128905.1 Pseudomonadota bacterium
GCGTTCCTCAAAATGTTCAGGACGAAGTTACAAAGAAGATGGCTTAAATTATGGAAAAACAAAATATTAGAATTAAATTAAGAGCGTACGATCACAAAGTGCTAGATCAATCTACTATTGAGATTGTAAACACAGCCAAAAGAACAGGCGCTCAAGTTAGAGGACCGATACCACTTCCTACACGTAAAGAAATTTTTACAGTATTAAGGTCACCTCACATTGATAAAAAAAGCAGAGAACAGTTTGAAACAAGAACGCATAAACGAATGATTGATATTCTAGATCCAACACCTCAAACAGTTGAGGCGTTAATGAAATTAGATCTAGCTTCAGGCGTTGATGTAGAAATTAAAATTTAAATTATGACTCTTGGCTTAATAGGTAAAAAAATTGGTATGACAAGAAGGTTCTACGAGAACGGTCAATCCGTTCCTGTTACAGTTCTTCATGTTGAGCCAGGCAAAGTAATAGATGTTATTACTAAAGAAAAACGTGGATACAGTGCCGTATTAGTTGGTTTTGGACATATTAAGAATTCAAAAGTTACAAAACAAATGAAAGGTGTGTTTGCAAAAAAATCATTAGAACCAAAGAAAATTTTGAAAGAATTCAGAGTGGATAAAGATAGCGATCTTAAATTAGGCTCAGATGTAGATTTAAATATTTTCAAAGATATAAATTTTGTAGACATCAGATCCAAAACAATTGGAAGAGGTTTTGCCGGTGTTATGAAAAGACATAATTTCTCAGGGTTAAGAGCAACTCACGGTGTTTCAGTTTCTCACAGATCACATGGATCTACAGGTCAAAGACAAGACCCAGGTAGAGTGTTTAAAGGTAAAAAAATGGCTGGTCATATGGGAGATAAATTTAGAACAATTGAAAGATTAGAAATTATCGAAACAGATTTAGAAAACAATTTATTATTTGTTAAAGGATCAGTTCCAGGAGCAAAAAATGCTGTAGTTGAAATTAATAAAGCTGTTAAAGAAAGAAACAAGAGAACTATGAAAGATACTATCCAAGCTTTCAAAGATGATCTTGCTGAAGGATTAAAAGAAAAATCTAATAAAAAAGAAAAAAGTGCAGAAACTAATAAAAAAGATGCAAAACCAGCAGCAGCACCTGCGGCGGAGAAGAAATAATTATATGAAAATAAAAGAATTAGGAATAGATGGAAAAGATGTTGGAAATATTGAAGTTTCTGACAGTGTATTTTCGTTAAAACCTAGAAAAGACATAATAAAAATGGTTGTTGATTGGCAAATAAGTCGTCACACAAAGAAAACTGGTTACACAAAGACCAGAGGAGAAGTTGCCGGTTCAAGAAAAAAAATTGGACCTCAAAAAGGATCTGGAGGAGCACGACATGGTAATATTACTGCTCCGATATTTGTTGGTGGTGGTATTGCGCATGGACCAAAAGCAAAAGGAAAACACAGGGTAAAAAGATTAAATAAAAAAGTTAGAAAATTAGGTTTAAAACACGCCTTATCTAGTAAAGTTTTAGATAACAAAATTAATATATTATCAGACAAAGATTTCAAAAATTTTAAAACTAAAGATTTCAGCAAATTTTTATCAACAATCAACTCAAAGAGCGCACTGATAATTTACGATAAAGAAAATGAAGTTTTATTAAATAATGTAAAAAATATTAAAAATATCAAGAACATTCCAGAAATTGGAACAAATGTTTATGACGTTTTAAAATACCAAAATGTTTTATTTACCCATTCATCAATTAAAAAACTTCAAGAAAGATTATTAAAATGAAAAAAATAGCTGATAATTTCTCATACGATATTATTCTTGAGCCCGTAATAACTGAAAAATCTACAAACTTAAGCTCATTAAATAAGGTTGTTTTTAAAGTTGCTTCCTTTGCAACAAAAGCAAATATTAAAAAAAGTGTAGAAAAACTTTTTAAAGTAAGCGTTACTAAAGTTAATACTATTAATCTCCACCCAAGATTTAAAATGGTAAGAGGTAGAGTAGCTAGAACTTCAGGTTACAAAAAAGCTATTGTTACTTTAAAAAAAGGACAATCAATTGATATTACAACTGGTATATAAACATGGCTTTAAAAACATATAAACCCTACACAAAATCTACTAGAGGAACAATTATTCTAGATAGAGCAGGTCTTTGGAAAGGAAAGCCAGTTAAGTCTTTAACTTCTGGTATTACTGGTTCATATGGAAGAAATAATTTAGGAAGAATTACATCAAGACATCGATCAGCCGGACACAAAAAGAAATATAGATTTGTTGATTTTAAAAGAAATAAATTTGATATGGCGGCAACTGTAATTCGTTTTGAATACGATCCTTATAGAACAGCAAATATTATGCTTGTTGAGTATGAAGATAAAACTCAAAGCTACCTTCTTGCCCCGCAAGAAATTAAAGTAGGTACTAAAATTTATTCTGGTAGAAAAAAAGATATAGAAATTGGCAATTGTATGCCTCTAATAGATATGCCTCCTGCAACTGTTGTTCATAACGTTGAAATGAGACCAGGAAATGGTGGTGTTTTATCAAGATCAGCAGGTTCTTCAGTTCAAATTATGAGTCATGATCAAGATTATACGACATTAAGATTAGCTTCAGGTGAAGTAAGAAGAGTACAGAGTTTATGTAAAGCAACGATCGGCGCTGTATCAAATCCAGATCAAAAAAATATTAAAATTGGTAAAGCGGGAAGAAGTAGATGGTTAGGAGTTAGACCGCAGACAAGAGGTATAGCAATGAACCCTGTAGATCACCCGCACGGAGGAAGAACTAACGGAGGAAGACATCCTGTTACTCCTTGGGGTAAAAAAACTAAAGGTAAGAAAACAAGAAAGAATAAAAATACTGATAAGTATATTATTTCAAGAAAGAAGAAGAGAGGCATTAATTAATTATGAGTAGATCAGTTTGGAAAGGTCCATTTGTTGAACTTAGTTTAATGAAAAAAGTTCAAAAGCATAAAGACCAAAATATAAAAAAACCAATTAAAACTTGGTCAAGAAAATCTACAATTATTCCTGAATTTCTTGGAATGACTTTTGAAGTTCATAATGGAAAAAAATTCTTTCCTGTAACTATTACAGAAGAAATGATCGGTCATAAATTAGGAGAATTTTCGGCAACAAGACAATTCTTTGGACATACACCAGCTGATAAAAAAGCTGCTC
>JBAXVU010000007.1:0-16430 GCA_037128905.1 Pseudomonadota bacterium
ACCATCACATGAACAAAATCAGGTTTGATATAATCTAATAATCTTTGATAGTGAGTAATAATTAAGAATGATCTATTTGGTGATCTTAATGCATTCACTCCATCCGCAACAACTTTAAGAGCATCAATATCTAATCCTGAATCAGTTTCATCTAAGATAGCAAGCTCAGGTTCTAAAAGTGACATTTGCAAAACTTCATTACGTTTCTTTTCTCCTCCAGAAAAACCAACGTTTAAAGCTCTGCCAAGTTGCTCTTCTTTAATTCCTAATTTTTTAGCATGTTGTTTAACCAGAGATAAAAATTCAACAATGTCCACTTCCTTTTGCCCTTTTGCTTTTCTAACTGCATTCAGTGATGTTTTTAAAAAATTATTCATAAACACTCCTGGAATTTCTATGGGATACTGGAATGCTAAAAATATTCCTTTTTGTGCTCTTTCATCAGCTTCAAGATCAATAATATTTTCATTTTTAAACATAATTTTTCCGTTAACATCGTAACCATCTTTGCCTGCTAAAACGTATGACAATGTGCTTTTTCCAGAACCGTTTGGTCCCATAATAGCGTGTACTTCGCCTTTACCAATTTTAAGATTAAAATCTTTTAAGATTTTTTTATCGCCAATACTTACATTTAACTTTTCAATACTTAACATTAACCAACGCTCCCTTCTAAGCTGATGCTAACTAATTTTTGTGCTTCTACTGCAAATTCCATAGGAAGCTGTTGCAATACTTCTTTGCAGAAACCATTAACAATTAAACTCACGGCTTCTTCTTGATTTAAACCTCTTTGCTTACAGTAAAATAATTGTTCCTCGCTAATCTTAGATGTGGTTGCCTCATGTTCTGTTGTTGAAGTTGAGTTTTTATTATCAATATATGGAACTGTGTGAGCACCACATAAATTCCCAACTAACAATGAATCGCACTGAGTATAATTTTTAGCATTACTTGCTTTTGGATGAATGCTTACAAGGCCTCTGTAAGTATTATCCGCGTGCCCTGCTGAGATACCTTTTGAAATTATTCTGCTCTTAGTATTTTTGCCAAGATGGATCATCTTAGTTCCTGTATCTGCTTTTTGATAATTATTTGTAATTGCAATTGAATAAAATTCACCTGAAGAATTGTCGCCTTGTAAAATACAGCTTGGATATTTCCAAGTTATGGCAGATCCTGTTTCAACTTGTGTCCAAGAAATTTTAGAATTTTTACCTTTGCAAATTCCTCTCTTCGTTACAAAATTATAAATTCCACCTTTTCCTTCTTTATCTCCTGGGTACCAGTTTTGAACTGTTGAATATTTAATTTCAGCATCATCTAGAGCGATTAATTCAACGTTTGCAGCATGTAGTTGATTTTCATCTCTCATTGGTGCGGTACAGCCTTCTAAATAACTTACATAACTTCCTTTATCTGCAATAATTAAAGTTCTTTCAAACTGACCTGTGTTTGATGCGTTAATTCTAAAATACGTAGAAAGTTCCATTGGACATCGAACTCCTTCTGGAATGTAAACAAATGATCCATCTGTAAATACTGCTGAATTTAAAGTTGCAAAATAATGATCCGTTAAAGGAATAACTGATCCTAAATATTTTTTAACTAACTCAGGATGTGTTTGTACAGCCTCTGAGATTGAACAAAAAATAATTCCAATATCTTCTAATTTTTTTTTAAAAGTTGTTCCAACAGAAACTGAATCGAATACAGCGTCTACTGCAACACCAGCTAATCTTTTCTGTTCATTAAGAGGGATACCTAATTTTTCATAAGTCTTCTTAATTTCAGGATCAATTTCATCTAGTGACTTGGGTCCTTCTTTAAAACCCTTAGGAGCAGAATAATAATATAAGTCTTGGTAATTAATTTTAGGATATTGTGGTTTTTGCCAATTTGGCTCTGTCATCGATTGTAATCTTTCAAATGCTTTTAATCTCCACTCAAGTAGCCACGCAGGCTCATTCTTTTGTTTAGAGATAAATTGAATTACTTCTTTATTAAGACCTTTTGGGGCCTGTACTGATTCAACGTCTGTTACAAATCCGTAAGCATAATCCTGCTTAATTTGTTCTTGGATTAAATTATCTGACATTTAAAGCTCCGTTTTTAAAACAATCTGTTTTCCAAACATTAAAGAAAGTCTCGATTTGATCTTTAGTAGAATCCCAACCTAAACTTACTCTGATCGCCGAATGAATATATTTATCATCTACTTTCATTGCTTTTAAAACATGTGATGGTTCTACTTTTCCAGATGAACAAGCGGCTCCAGAACTTACAAAAATACCTTTTTGATCAAGGGCTATAACTTGATTTTCACTGGTCATTGAAGGATAAGCAAAATAACAAGTATTTCCTAATCTGTTTGTGTCTTCGCCGAAAATTTTAATTTCATTAGATAATTTTTTTAAATTAGCTTCTAGAAAGTCTCTATTAGTTTTTACTTGTGAATTGCAAATTTTAGATAAACTTTGAACTTCATTAATAACTTCACCAAACCCTAAAATTCCAAGAAAATTTTCTGTTCCTGATCTTAAATTTCTTTCTTGCCCTCCCCCTATAATTTCAGGAGAGATATTATTTCTACTATTAATTAATAAAGCGCCAATACCTGTGGGACCGCCAATTTTATGTGAAGAAATTGAAAATAAATCTACGTCTAAACCATCTAAATCAATTTCAATTTTTCCAAGACTCTGAACGCCATCACAGTGAATAATCCCTTTATATTTTTTAACAATTTTTGATATTTCTTTAATAGGGTGAATAATTCCAGATTCATTATTAGCGAACATAATGCTTACTAAAAATGCACCTGTTTCTTTAGAAAGCAATTCTTCTATTTCGTTTAAATTAACAGTGCCATTAGCGTTAATTTTAAAAAATTTTTTTTGGATATCTAAACTTTTAACAACGTCAACAACTGACGCATGTTCTGTTTCCAAAGAATAGATTGTTTGAATATTGTTTTTTTTAATAAATCCTTTAATTGCTAAATTATTAGATTCTGTTGCTCCGCTTGTAAAAACTAAATCATAATTTTTGGCTTTTAAGATAGATAAAATATTTCGTCTTACTTCTTCAACGATCTTTTTGGAATTTCTTCCAGTCTTATGAACGGATGATGGGTTGCCAAAATCTTCAAATTTTAAACTTTGAATTTTTTTAATTACATTTTTATGTAATGGCGCTGTAGCGTTGTAATCTAAGTAAATCATCTACCCAATCCTTGAAATGGACTTGGTGAATTTTCAAAAGGAATATTTTTTGGAATTTTATTATCTAAAATGTCTTGCAAGGTAACGGATGTAAAATAATTACTAATGTGTTTCGATAACCCATCCCACAAATTATGAGTTGCGCATTTAGTTGGCTTTCCGTTACAGCCTTTTTTAGATTTTAATTTACATTTTGTAGTTTTGATATCTTCGTTAACAGCCTCAATAATTGATGACAGATAAATTTTATTAGGTTCTGTTGAAAGTTTATATCCGCCTAAATTACCTCTAACGCTTGTAACTAAATCTTGTTTTTTTAATTTTAAAAATAATTGTTCTAAAAAAGAAAGGGAGATCCCTTGTCTTATAGATATATCGTTTAGACTAACTGGTTTTTGTTGCTTATTAAAAGCAGCTAGATCAGTCATCGCCATTACAGCGTATCTACCTTTTGCTGTGAGTTTCATTGAAAATTATTGGTAAATTTTGTATAAATTTAACTATTCCTACTAATTTAGTCAACTTTAAAAAATAAACCAAAACAACTTTGCTTTTATGATATAAGAGCCGCTTGTTAAAATAATAATTCTTCAAAGTATGAGCACGGTTAATCCAGCAGGAACTTTCATAAATGGCCCGGACGGAAAACTAGAAGCTAAATATGTTCAAGGAAAAAGCTCAACCGCACCAACTGTTTTAATTCTTCATCCCCATCCTGAGTACGGCGGCACAATGAATAATAAAGTAGTTTACAATGCATTTCATACTTTTCTTAAAAATGGATTTTCGGTTTGTCGTTTTAACTTTAGGGGCGTTGGTAAAAGCGAGGGTAAATTTGATAATGGACAAGGAGAATTATCAGATGCTGCGGCAGTATTAGATTGGATACAAAGACAAAATCCTAGCACTAACGAAAGTTGGATCGTAGGTTTTTCATTTGGCTCTTTGATTTGCATGCAGTTATTAATGCGAAGACCTGAAATTTATAGATTTATATCGATTTGTCCTCAGCCAAATATTTATGATTTTAATTTTTTAGCTCCATGTCCTTCTTCAGGAATGGTTGTTTATGCTTCTAATGATCAACTTGTTCCACCCGATGCAACAAAATCTTTAGAGACGAAACTTAAAAATCAAAAAAGTATTAATGTTGATTTTGTTAAAATTGAAGGCGCTAACCACTTCTTTGCTGGCAAAGATAAAGAGTTCTGCGCTGCTATTGAAAAATATATTAAAAAAGAATCTAGATTTTAACTAGAATAAACAACTCCACCCGACACTGCTTTACTAACTCCTGTTGTTGTAGGTAATGATAAATATTTTTTCTCTAAACTTCTTATTGCAAGATATGCAAATGCTTGTGATTCTATAAAATCACCATTTAGATTATATTTATCTATTGATTCAACATTAGCATTTAAAAGTTTTGATAAAAATTTAACTAAAGTTTTATTTTTTCTCCCTCCTCCTGCTAAAATAACTTTATCTTTTTTTTCTTTAATATTTTTTATAAAGTTAGCTATTAAATTTGCGGTAATACTCACAAGTGTTGCAGCTCCATCTTCTAATTTAAGTCCTCTAAACTGTGAGATGTTAAAATCAGTAATATCCAATGATTTTTTTTTATCATGATAATTATAATGATTTAAAAAATCTTCTTGTATTAAAGTATTCACCTCTCCTTTTTGTGAAATTCTTCCCTCCTTATCAAACTCTTCGTTTTTTGAATTTGTTCTTACCCATTGATCTAATAGACAATTGCCAGGTCCAATATCATTAGAATGAATAATTGAATTTTCGAAATAACTTCCGTTGGCAATACCTCCAATATTAATGATTGCTCCATTGTTGACTAAATTTAAATTTTTTAAAATTTGAGCGTGATATAGTGTTACGAGTGGAGCTCCTTGACCATTATTTTTAATATCATTGTCTCTAAAATTAAAAACTGTTTTTGTCTTTAAGAGCTGAGACATTAACTCTGGATTGCCTAGTTGAAAGGTAAAACCTTGTTCAGGTTTATGAATTAAAGTGTGCCCGTGATAACCGATCAAATCTAATTTGATATTAGAATTTTTCTTTAAAATTATTTGAATTGCCTCTGTATGAAGTAAGGTAATTTTCCTGGATAGGTCATCAATAAGTGCTCGTTTATCTATTAAATCGTCTTTTTTTATAATTTCTTTTCTAATTTGAATTAACTCTTTTTTAAAATCTAAACTGTATTCAAAAAATAAATTATCAATAACTTTCGTCTCTGCTTCGCCGTCAGAGCTAATAATAGAAAGATCAATTCCATCCATAGAAGTTCCGCTCATGGTTCCTAAAGAAAAGTATTTACTCATTTTATATAGATTTAATATTATTTAATTTTGTATAATACTATCTTATTGAATGAATCAGAATCTTATCAAAACCTTTCAACAAAGAGGCTATTTTAATCAGTGCACTGATTTAGATAATTTAAATAAACTTTTAGATAACAAAAAAATTAAATTATACATTGGTTTTGATTGCACGGCTCCAAGTTTGCATGTTGGAAGTTTAGTGCAAATCATGTGTCTAAGACTATTTCAGCAATTTGGTCATACCCCTATTGTTTTATTGGGTGGTGGCACTACTATGGTGGGAGATCCTTCTGGAAAAGAAGAAAGTAGAAAAATTCTAACTAGCGCAGAAATAAAAAAAAATACTGCTGGTATTAAAAAAGTTTTTAATAAATTCTTAACTAGCAACGGTAATAATAAATTTGTTTTTTTAAATAACGAAAAATGGTTAACCAAAATTAATTATATAAATTTTTTAAGAGATTACGGAAAGCATTTTACTATTAATAAAATGTTAACCTTTGATAGTGTTAAACTTCGATTAGATAGAGAGCAGTCTTTAAGTTTTTTAGAATTTAATTACATGATTTTACAAGCTTATGATTTTTTAGAGCTTAATAATAAAAATGATTGTATTTTACAGATCGGCGGTTCTGATCAATGGGGTAACATCATTAATGGTATTGAGTTAATAAGACGAGTAAATGGAAATGAATCTTATGGTTTAACAACCCCTTTGATCACTACTAGCTCTGGCGCTAAAATGGGCAAAACTGAAAAAGGAGCAGTATGGTTAGATGAGAAACAAACTTCTCCTTATGATTACTGGCAATTCTGGAGAAATGTAAATGATGCTGATGTTTTTAAATATTTAAGATTATTTACTGAGCTTCCTTTAGATGTAATTTCGCAATACGAAAATAATAAAAATAGAAATATTAATGATTTTAAAATTATTTTAGCAAACGAAACAACTAAGATTCTTCATGGTAAAAAGGCTTCTTCCAATGCAGAAGCTACCTCTAAAAAAACTTTTGAGGATAAATCTTTTGGAGATGATCTTCCAAAAATTAAAATCAAAAAATCAGATTTTGATAACGGAATTTCTTTTAATGATTTGATTATTAAAATCAACTTTGCAAAATCTAATGGTGAATACAGAAGAAATATAGCAAACAAAGGTTACAGAATTAATAATGAAATCATTACAGATGAAAAAAAAGTTGTAACCAATAATGATTTTGAAGATAATAAAGTTATTAAAATTTCATTTGGAAAAAAGCAGCACGTTTTAATAGAAGCTATTTAGCTGTTCTAAATATATCTATAAATCTTTGCAAAAATCTTGGTGTTATAGTTCGAACTGGATTGATCGTAATATCGTATTTGTCGTCTTTGCCTTTAAGTTTAAAGCTAACACCAAAAACTCCATCACCACTTTTGCCTGTTAAAATCTGCCCTAATACTGGAATATTTGAGATAAGACGATTTACTTCATACGCTGGTATAATATTTCCATCTAAGCTTGCAAAATGATCTTCATTATTGATCTTGCCCTCAACAATAAAACCAATTGCAGGGCCTGTTCCATAAAAATCTTTAAATGTAAAAAAATTTTCATCATTTTCAAAAACAATAACAGTATTATCAAATCGAATACCCTCTCCTCTTAAAGTGTCTAAAATACCCGTCACTGAGGCTAATGATAATATCTGAGCTAACACTGGAATTTCTTTAATTTTAAAATCAGTAATTACAATTTTCCCCTTGGAGGCTGTCGCACTTAAATCTTCAGAAGTAAATTCTAATTTTCCTTTTTCAAATCCTTTTATAAAACTATATCCTGCAATAAATGGTCTGGCTCTATCAGAAAGTAAATAAGTTGCTAAATTGCCATTTTTATTTTTATTAATTTTTATAGTAATTTTTTCGTTATTAGAAAATTTTCCAGAAGCATCAAGTTTTGTAAATTTTCCTTTAGTAATTGTTCCTGTTAAAACAAAGTCTCTAATATTGTCGTTTGTACCAGTATCTATTAAATCTAATTTAGCACTTATTAGTCCATTAAACTTTTTTGAAATAAAAGTAGACGATTTTGAGCTTGTTAAACTATCAATTATGAATTTAGCATCTAATCGTTTCCCTTCAATTTCTATATTGTTGATACTATTTTTTTTATTAGAAAGAACTTTGAAATTACTTTTATCGGTATTAACACTAATGCTATTAAGTGAAAGAAGAGAAAAATTTTCATCAAAATCTAAATCTAATAGTTCAATATTATTTTTTCCAGAACTAATAGAAACCTTCTCTAAAAAAGCACGATTTTTCTTAATCTCTCCTTTTAAATTAATCTGCCCGTCATCATTTAATAGTTTAGTAAAATTAACTGGAGTAAAATTAATTAAACTTTTTTTAATATCAACTCTTGATTCAAATGATACCTGGTCTTTACTAGTGTTTAACTGAATATAAAATTTAGATGAACCTTTAATGTACTCAGGCTTAATAACTTTTTGCCAATTGGAAAAATTAACATCAGAAATAATATTAACTTTTGATGTATTTTTACTAAGATCAGAATTAATCTTAAAGTCTAATATATCATTTTGATTAAAGATGACTCCATTAATAAAAAGATTGCTTCTATCAAATTCAACTTTAAATTTTCCGTTTTTAAATTTCCTATTTTTATCATCAAGCACATTTGGAAATGAAGTCTGATATAAATCTAAGTCTAAATTAAAAAGCTCCGCTTTTCCTTTAACGTTTGTATTTAAGAGGTTTCCTTTTTTATCAAACTCAATTTCTATTTTATTATTAGCAGTAGTTGAGAAAGAAAGTTTTTCAATATTTTCAGTAATATTATCTAGATTATTAATTTTTAAATTTTTAAACTCTTTAATAGAATTGAATTTTCCTGCCAAACTAACATCTAGGATTGCTTTATAACCACTCTCAAGTTCGCTAACCAATATTTTGGATTTATCAAAGCTAAGTCCAGCTGTAGAACCGGATAAAATATTAACGTTTAATTCATTATCTTTATAATTGATGTTGGCATTAATGTTTTCAAACTGAGGCAAGTCATTTGAAACAATAAAATAAGCATCTTTAACGCTTCCTGAAAATTCAATTTTTAACGCATTATCATTGTATATTTTCAACTCTCCTTGAATGGTGCCTTTTTTAATTTTGTTATCAAGATAACCCCTTTGACTATCCTCTAAAAATACATCGCGAACTAAACTTATACTTTTTTCAAATGAGTTTTCTGAGAATTTAATTTGTAAAAATTTAGGATTATAGTTGCCTTTAATAGCTGAGAATATACCGATACCAAAATTAGTTTCGTAAATATTAGTTAAATCTCCTTTGTGATATAATTTTGGATTATTTAAATGAAATTTGACGGAGAAATTCTTAATATCTAAACTTACTCGAACATTCTTAAATTCTAATTTAACTTTTTTATATTGTTCATTAAATCTTTTTTGAATTAAATCGTTAAAATTTTCAGTTTGAAAACCAAAGGTTAAAAGAAATGCAAATAATGAAAATATGCCGACTAATAATAAAATTTTGTATTTTTTTAACATTAATGAATACCTTGATATACGGACGCTTCTAAAAATACTGAAATATCTCCATCCAATACTTTTTCTGGATTAGTAACTTCAATATCAGTCCTGTTGTCTTTAACTAATTGATAAGGTTGTAAGACGTAATTTCTAATTTGACTCCCCCAACCAATTTCTTTTTTTGAATCTTCTAAATGATCAGAATCTTTTTGTTTTTTTTGCAACTCAAGTTCGTAAAGTCTGGCCTTCAACATATTCATAGCAGTCTCTTTATTTTTATGCTGCGATCTTTCATTTTGACACTGAACTACTATACCGGTTGATATATGAGTTATTCTAACTGCGCTATCTGTCGTGTTAACATGCTGTCCGCCTGCTCCGCTTGATCTAAAGGTATCTATACGAATATCTTTTTCTAAAATTTCAATATTTATATCTTCATTAACTACGGGATATATCCATGCACTTGCAAAACTGGTGTGTCTTCTCGCGCCTGAATCAAAAGGAGAAATTCTAACTAAACGATGCACTCCTGACTCTCCTTTTAACCATCCATAAACAAACTGTCCTGATATTTTAATTGTTGATGATTTAATTCCAGCTTCCTCACCTCTGCTCTCATGAATAAGTTCAACTTTAAAATTATTTTTTTCAGCCCATCTTGAATACATTCTTCTTAACATTTCAGCCCAATCTTGGCTCTCTGTGCCTCCAGCTCCGGCATGAATCTCTACATAAGCATCTAAAGCATCATTTTCATTTGATAGAAAACAAAGTAGTTCAATTTTTTTTAATTTTTCTAGATTACTTTGAAAGGATTTATTCAAATCTTTAGCTAAATTTTCATCGTTTTCTTTAATGACAATATCTAAAAGATCTTTGTTATCTACATGCTCTTGAGAAATAAGGTCGTAATTATTTTTTATTTCTAATAAAAAATTTCTATCTTTAATTACTTTTTCTGCGTTTTTTTGATTGCTCCAAAAATCAGGGAGTTCTGTTGAAGATGTTAATTCTGCGATTTTTTTATCAACCTGATTTTTATCAAAGATACCCCCTTATGTTATCTAGGGATTTTCCTATCTTTTCTGCAATGTTTTTAACTTCTATCATTTTAAAAAACGGTTTTATTCATTTATTCAACAAAGAACTAAACATGTTCTACATCGATTTGTTAAAATTATTAAGATTTAAATAGATAATTTTGGCAAAGATGTTTATTATAAATATCAAGTAAACATATGAATTTTATGTCTTTAAAAATTAATCAAAAATTTAGGAATTTAATAACATGTCAAAAGAATTACTTATCGATGCTTCGCATCCAGAAGAAACTAGAATTGCTATCAAGTCCGATAATGGAATTGAAGAATATGAATATGAAAATATTCATCGCAAAAATCTAAAAGGGAATATCTACTTAGGCAAGGTCAGTAGAATAGAGCCTTCTTTACAAGCCGCATTTGTTGATTTCGGAAACGAAAGACATGGGTTTTTAGCATTTAATGATATTCAATCTGATTATTATCAAATTCCGCAAGCAGATAAAGATAGGATAAAAAAAGAAGAAGAAGAAATTAGAGAAAAACTTTTAGAAGAGACTGATAAAGAAATTGTTGAGCATAGCGAACAAATTCAAGATATTGATTTAGCTGATAAAAATAATTCAGATAACGATTCTGAGGAAGAAAGTATTGGCAATAAATCGACTGAGGAAGAAATAAACTCAAATGAAGAAAATAATAATTTTGAAGGCAAACAAAAGAATATTAAAAGTTTTCAAAGATTTAAAAGATATCGAATTCAAGAAGTAATAAAACCAGGTCAAATAGTTCTTATTCAAATCGTAAAAGAAGAGCGCGGTAAAAAAGGTGCCGCTCTTACAACCTTTATATCTTTAGCAGGAAAATACATTGTGCTAATGCCTAACACTGCAAAAGGCGGTGGTATCTCAAGAAAAATCTATAATTCAAGTGATCGAAAAAAAATAAAAGACATAATTAATGATTTGGAACTTCCTAAAACGATGGGATTAATTGTGAGAACTGCAGGTGCAAACAAAACTCAAAACGAAATTAAAGATGATTTGAAAAATTTATTAAGTACTTGGGAAGAAATCAGATTAAAAACACTAAAATCGATTGCACCAAGCACAATCTATGAAGAGGAAGATTTAATAGGTAGGGCGATCAGAGATTTTTATAGCAAAGACATTCAAAATATTATCGTTGATGGAGATAAAGCTTTTGAAACAGCAAAAAAATACGCAAAACAAATATCTCCTGCTCATGTAAAAAATGTTCATAAATACAAAGGCAAGATTCCAATATTCCATCATTATAATATTGAGAAATATCTAAACTCAATTTTTGAACCTAGAATAGAATTAAAATCCGGAGGTTATATAATTATCAGTCCAACAGAAGCTTTAGTTTCTATCGACATTAACTCGGGAAGATCTACTAGAGAAAGAAATATTGAAAAAACTGCGTTAACAAACAATTTGGAAGCTGCAGAAGAAATTGCAAGACAAGTTAAATTAAGAGATCTAGCAGGTTTAATTGTGATCGACTTTATTGATATGGAAAACTATTCGAACAAGCGATTAGTTGAAAGAAAGTTAAGAGAGTCTTTAAAAAATGACAAAGCAAGAATTCAATTTGGAAGAATTAGTAACTTTGGTCTTCTTGAAATGACAAGACAAAGACTAAGAGAAGGTTCAATTAAATGGGAAATTCAGTTAACGACTGACTCTTTTGCTCTTAAAATAATTAAGCTCCTTGAGGAAAAAGCCTTTAGTGATGATAAAATCAAGATTATCGAAGTCAATTTATCTAAAAAAATAATAGATATTTTAAATAATACTTATTCAACAGAACTTAATTTTTTCAAAGATAAATATAAATTTAAAATTGATTTAATTTCTAATCCTGAATTTTTAAGTCAAGAATTCTTATTTGGTTTCTATGACAATAAGAAAAAATTAATTAGTGAATTTAATGGTTCAGAAATTTTACCTGCTTTTTCAAAAGAACCCACCGAATCTAAAGAAGTTAATGAAGAAACTAAAGAAGTTTCTGATAAAGTAGATGACAAAAAAAAAAGAAAAAAATTCTTTAACAAAAGTAGATTTAAAAATAATAAAAAAACTTCAAAAAAAGAAGCTGGTCCAGTAAAAGAAATAGCTTAATTATTCAATAAGTCCTTCAAATGGACTTGATGGATTTGCGCTTACTTTTTTCTTAATTCTTCCTGCAATAAAAGATTTGCGCCCTGCAATAACTGCATCTTTCATTGCCTCAGCCATAAGAATTGGATTTTTAGCTTCTGCTACTGCAGTATTAATTAAAACTCCATCACAACCTAATTCCATTGCTATAGCAGCATCAGAGGCGCAACCAATTCCGGCATCCACAATAACTGGTACTTTAGATTGGTTTTTAATAATTGAAATATTGAATCTATTTTGAATGCCTCTGCCCGATCCTATTAATGAGCCTAATGGCATAATTGCTGATGCGCCCATATCTTCTAACTGTTTGCATAAAATTGGATCGTCTGATGTATAAACCATGACATCAAAGTTTTCTTTTTTTAACACTTTTAAAGCTTCAATTGTCTCAATCATATTAGGATATAAAGTTTCTTTGTCTCCAAGCACTTCTAATTTTACAAGATTCCACCCTCCAGCATCTCTAGCTAATCTTAACGTTCTAAGAGCCTCTTCTGCATTATAACAGCCAGCGGTATTTGGAAGATAAGTAATCTTTTTGGGGTCTAAAAAGTCAACCAGCATCGGCTCTTTTGAATTAGTTACATTAACTCTTCTGACCGCAACTGTAACAATTTCAACCTCGGCAGCTTTTATTGCTTTTGCCGTCTCTTCAAAATTTTTGTATTTTCCAGTTCCAAGAATAAGTCGTGATTTATATTTTTTTCCTGAAATAATTAAATGTTCCAATTAACCGCCTCCTATAAAATGAACAATCTCAACACGATCTTTTGCCGATAAAATTTTTTTATCATAATTATCTCTCGGTACCACTTCTTCATTAATTTCTACAGCAACTTTTTTTTCAGAAAGAGATAAAGTCTCTAGCAAAGAAGTAATATTAGTTTTTTCTTTTATATTATGGGATTTTCCGTTCAAAATGATTTGTATCATCTTTGATTTAAGCTATTTTTGAATTATAACATACCATTCTTTTATATGAATATAATAATAATAAATGGTCCAAACCTTAATCTTCTTGGTGAGAGAGAGCCAAAAATTTACGGTAAAGAAACTCTTAAATCAATTGAGAAGAGCTGCAAAGAACATTCTAAAAAAAATAAAATTAAATTAGAATTCTTTCAGTCTAATATTGAAGGAGAGATTGTAACTAAAATTCAAAAATCTAGAGATAAGTTTGACGGTTTAATAATTAACGCTGCAGCTTTCACACATACCTCTGTAGCAATTCTTGATGCTTTAAATCTTGTTAAAATACCAAAGATTGAAGTGCATATTTCTAATATTTTTCACAGAGAAGAATTTCGTCATAAATCATTAATTAGCAGCGCTGTTAATGGACTGATTTGTGGATTAGGTTCTTTTGGTTATATTTTAGCAATAGACGCAATTAAAAAAATAATTAAAGATAATAAAAAATGAAAATAGATAAAAAAATTATTAAAGAGCTTTCTGATTATTTAAATGAATTTAATTTAACTGAGATTGAATACTCTGAAAATAATATCAAATACAAAGTAAGCAAGTCTAACAAGGGAGCTTCTTACGAAAGAATAGTTTCTTCTACAAATACTGCTCAGTCTAAAGTAAGCACTGCTCCTGTCGCAGAAAACATAGACAAAGCTAATATTGTAAAATCACCTATGGTTGGAACGGCTTACTTAGCTCCAGAACCAGGGGCAAAACCTTTTATAACAGTTGGAGCTAACATCAAAAAAGGTCAAACTATTATTATTATAGAAGCAATGAAAACAATGAACCATGTTCCTTCTACAAAGGACGGTGTGGTTAAAAAAATATTTGTAACGGACGGCGAAGCGGTTGAATTTGATCAGGATTTAATCCTAGTCGAGTAGATGATTAAAAAAATACTTATAGCTAACAGGGGCGAAATAGCCGTTCGAGTAATTCGAGCTTGCAAAGAACTTGAAATTCAAACTGTAGCTGTGCATTCAACTGCTGATAATGAATCAATGCACGTTAGATTGGCTGATGAAAGTATTTGCATAGGATCGCCAAAAGCTCAGGACAGTTATTTAAATGTTGCATCATTAATATCGGCTATAGAAATTACAGGTGCAGATGCTGTCCATCCTGGTTACGGTTTTTTATCTGAAAATTATAAATTTGCTGAAATTTTAGAGCAACATAAAATTAAATTTATAGGACCTAGCTCAGAACTCATTAGAAAAATGGGTGATAAAATTGAAGCTAAAAAAATAGCAAAAAGTTTAGGTCTGCCTATAGTTGCTGGTTCAGAAACTGGAATAAAAGATATTAATGAAGCAAAAAGAATAGCAAAGGAAGTTGGTTTTCCAGTGCTTATTAAAGCTGCTGGCGGTGGTGGTGGGAAAGGAATGAGAATTGTTCATTCTGAAGATAAATTAGAAGAAAATATCAAAATTGCACAATCAGAGGCCAAAAAATTCTTTAATAATGAAGAAGTATTTATAGAAAAATTTTTTGAAAACCCAAGACATATTGAAGTTCAAATTTTATCAGATGGAAAGAATAATACTGTTCACTTAGGAGAAAGGGATTGTTCGGTACAAAGAAGATATCAAAAAATAATAGAAGAAAGTCCCTGCCCTATAATTAATGACGAACAAAGAAAATATCTTCTTGATGTTTCTGTTAATGCAATTTCAAAATTAGGATACGAAGGCGCTGGAACACTCGAATTTATTTATGATAAAGGAAAATTTTATTTTTTAGAAATGAACACAAGATTACAAGTTGAACATCCTGTCACTGAAGAAGTTACAGGAGTTGATCTTGTTAAACGGCAAATTGAAATAGCCTCGACTGGAAAACTAAGTTTAAATCAAAAAGACATTACGTTTTTCGGTCATGCTATAGAATGCAGAATAAATGCTGAAGATCCAAGCAAAGATTTTCTTCCAAGTGCTGGGACTATCAAAATTTATAACCAACCTTCTGGACCTGGCACAAGAGTTGATAGTTGTGTATTTCAAGGATGTAAAATCCCACCTTACTACGATAGTTTAGTAGCTAAACTTATCTGTCATGGCAAAGATCGTTCTTCTGCAATTGCTAGACTAAAAAGAGCGTTAGATGAATTTGTTATAGATGGAGTTAAAACAACAATTGATCTTCACAAAAAGATCCTAAGAAATGAAGATTTTATTAACTCAAAGTACGATGTTAATTGGCTTTCAAAAACTAAATTCTATTAATTAAGGACGCCAGCTCTCATAGTCTGATTTCGTCTGTGGTTTAAATTTATTAGGATTGTAAGCTTCTTCTGTACCAGTCTTATTTTCAGTATGATTTTTTTGCCAATCGTATTTCTGAAATTCTATTTTATTTGGAACTTCCTTGATTAAATGATGAATCCAAGCATGCCATTCTGGTGGTATCTTTGTTGCCTCAACTTCAGTATTAAAAATGACCCATCTTCTATCATTTTTATCAACATAATATTTATTTTTAGAATCATCGATGCCTACAAGCTTTCCAAAAAATAACGTATTGAGAAATGTTCCTATCGTTTGACCATTCCACCAAGTAAAAATAATTTTAAAAAATTTAATCATTATAAAATTTTATATTTTTTTGAAGATATCCACAAAAAATTTCTATTTCAAGTTGTCTGTTTTTTAACTAGACACTTATTACAGATTAAAATAGTGATTTGAAATCATTAAATTTTTAAGAATCAAAAAATGTCCAAATATATTGCTGAAAGTTTTTACACATGTTTATTTAAAATAACTCATAATTTACAAGAATTAACTAACGAAGCTATTCAAGAGCTCGATACAAGAAAAGATGGAAAAGTTGAAGTTTTAGACGTCAAATTTAACAAAAGAAAAACAAAATCATTAGCTGAAATTCAAGCTAATAAAACAATTACCAAAGAACAGGAAGTTAAAGAAATTTCCAGTCAGAAAATAAGTGAAAATATAACTTCGGCCATTTTTAATAATACTCAAGATAAAAATGTAACTATTGAGAATAAAGCTTTTAGCGAAAGAAGAAAAATGCCTGATCGCAGAAAAGGTTACATTCAAAAAGCAATGATTGGCGATCATAAGGTTTATTT
>JBAXVU010000068.1:0-3180 GCA_037128905.1 Pseudomonadota bacterium
CTGGAAAAGAAATCGCAAGACGACAACCTCTATGACCTAACATAGGATTTTCTTCGTGCAGGTAGTTGATTCTATTTTTAATCTCGCTTGAATGAATTTTTAGAGATTTTGCAACAATATCAATTTCTTTTTCTGTCTTTGGTAAAAATTCGTGTAAGGGTGGATCTAACAATCTAACCGTAACAGGAAGCCCTTTCATGATTGAAAAGATTTCTACAAAATCTTTTCTTTGAAATGGTAAAATTTTATCTAAAGCTTTCAGACGATCTTCTTTAGTTTTTGCAAGTATCATTTGTCTTACATATAAAATTCTTTCTTCATCAAAAAACATATGCTCTGTTCTACACAAGCCAATTCCTTCAGCTCCAAAACCTCTTGCAGTTTTAGAATCTAATGGCGTTTCTGCATTTGCTCTAATTTTTAATGTTCTTGTTTCGTCTGCCCATTTCATCACTTCAGAAAAGTCACCTGAAATATCTGGGTTAATTGTTTTAACTTCACCCAACATAACTTCGCCTGTTGAACCATCGATAGTTATAATATCTCCTTCTTTAACTTCAGTATTATCTACTTTGAAAAGTTTAGCCGCATAATCAATTTTAATATTTCCAGCTCCAGAAACACACGGTCTTCCCATTCCTCGCGCAACAACTGCAGCATGACTTGTCATCCCGCCTCTGCAAGTTAAAATGCCAACAGCAGCATTCATTCCATGAATATCTTCTGGTGATGTTTCAACGCGTACTAAAATAGTATTCTGATTATTTGCTTTTAATTGTTCAGCATCGTCAGCATTAAAAGTAACTTTACCAGTTGCTGCCCCTGGTGATGCTGGAAGGCCTTTTGCAATTACATTTTTGGTAGCTTTTGGATCTAAAGTTGGATGAAGAAGAGTATCCAACATCTTTGGATCAATTCTCAACAATCCCTCATCTCTACTAATAAGTTTTTCTTTAACCATATCAACCGCAATTTTAATGGATGCTTTTGCAGTTCTTTTTCCAGATCTAGTTTGCAGCATCCAAAGTTTTTTATTCTCGATGGTAAACTCAATGTCCTGCATATCGCGGTAGTGATTTTCTAATTTTTTATAGATTTTAGTAAGTTCAGTAAAAGCCTCTGGCATTGTTTCTTCTAATGACAAATCTTTTGCGCCAGATTCTAATCTTTCTTTTTTTGTAATGTTTCTTGGTGTTCTAATACCCGCAACAACGTCTTCTCCTTGAGCATTAATTAAATATTCTCCATAAAAACTATTCTCACCTGTTGAAGGGTTTCTTGTGAAGGCAACACCCGTTGCACAATCATTGCCCATGTTACCGAAAACCATTGATTGAATATTAACTGCTGTGCCCCATTCCTCTGGAATGTTATTTAATTTTCTGTAAGTTTTTGCTCTTTGATTTTGCCAAGACTGAAATACTGCACTGATAGCTCCCCATAATTGCTCATTAGCATCTTGTGGGAAATCTTTTTTTATATTTTTTTTAACAATATCTTTATAGTTAACAATAATAGTTTTCCAATCTTCAGCTTTAAGATCTGTGTCCGACAAAACACCTTTTGTAAGCTTATAATTTTCAAGTAACTCTTCAAAGTTATGATGGTCAATCTCAAGCACAACATTGCTATACATTTGAATAAAACGTCTATAGCTGTCGTAAGCAAATGTTTCGTTGTTAGTTTTTTTAATTAACCCTTGAACGGTTTTGTCATTCAATCCTAAATTCAAAACTGTATCCATCATACCCGGCATTGATACTCTTGCCCCTGATCTAACAGAAACTAATAAAGGATTATTTTCATCACCAAAATTCTTTCCTAATATTTTTTCAATATTTCTAATCGCATCATCTACTTGGACTTTAAGATCGTTTGGATATTTTTGATTATTTTTGTAAAATTCTGTGCAGACTTCTGTTGTAATTGTAAATCCTGGAGGAACTGGAAGACCCAATTTTCCCATCTCAGCAAGGTTTGCGCCTTTTCCGCCTAAAAGAGGTTTTTGCGAAACGTTTCCTTCGCAATTTGAACTGTTAAATTGATAAACCCACTTTGGCATTTTTTAAATTTCAATTTTTGAAAAGTCAGCAAAAGTATCAAAGGTTTTACACAATAGGAATAGTAACTCTAATCTATTTTTTTTAAGCTGCTCATCTTCATCATTAACTTTTACGTTCTCAAAAAACTTATCCACAAAACCTTTTGTTCCACCTAATAAAGCCATTGTCTGCTCCACAGTTCTTAATCGTGTAGGAGTTGTATAGTGTTCTCTAATCTCATTTATTTTTTCTAATAAAAAATTTTCCTCATTATGTTTAAATAAAACGGTATCAGGATCTCCAAAAAATTCTTGTTTAGTACCTTTTGATGATTGTTCTAAAATATTTAAACATCTTTTATAAACTGCAATAGCAACTTGCCCATCGTCTGATTTGATCGCTTTGTGCAGATTTTTAATTTTATTAAATATTGAAAAGAAATCATCCGATCTACTATTGAATAAAACAGAATCAATAATGTCAGGTCTAATTTTTTGATCTTTAAGTAAATTTTTAAATCTGTCGGTAATAAAAGATAAAATTTCTTCAGTAAATTTAAGATTCTGCATAGTTACGCCTTGGGTAAGATAAGAATTTTTGGAATTATTAATTAGCTCTTTTAAAGAAATAGTTATTTTATTTTCAATCAATATTCGAAGAATTCCAAGTGCAGATCGTCTTAAAGCGTAAGGATCTTTTGAGCTTGTTGGCTTTTCATTAATACCAAAGAAACCAACTAAATTGTCAATCTTATCAGCTAATGCAACTGCGATTGAAATTCTTTCTTTTGGAACTCTATCTTCAGGACCAATGGGCAAATAATGATCAGAGATTGCATTTGCAATTTCTGAACTAAACCCCTGTTCCAGTGCAAAATATTTTCCAAGAACACCTTGAAGTTCTGGGTATTCACCTACTAAATCTGAAACTAAATCTGCTTTACAGATCGATGCTGCTATTTCTGCATCAACTTTTTTACAATTAATAATATCTGCAATGAATGAAGCTAGAACTCTTATTCTTTGAGTTTTGTCATGAAGAGATCCAAGACTTTGATAAAAAGTAATTCCTTTAAGTTTGCTGACTTGTTTTACTAAATTCTGACTTTTATTTTTTTCCCAGAAAAATTTTGCATCTG
>JBAXVU010000069.1:0-3127 GCA_037128905.1 Pseudomonadota bacterium
CTAAAAGCTGCTGTTTTTCCAGTTCCAGTCTGAGCTGAACCTAAAATATCTTTTCCTTCTAAAGCAAGTGGGATAGATTTTATTTGAATAGGCGTTGGAATTGTAAAGTTCATTCGCGCCAATGAATTTTTTAAATGTTGGGAGAGGCTAAAGCCTTCAAAATTAGTCATGTAATTGGGGAGGATGGATAAAATCTAATAAAATTATTTAATAAGACGTAACCTTTATCAGTTAACAGCTTTATTTAAAGCTTTATTGAAGGATAATTTGGCTTTGTTTCGCAAAAATGACTAAGAGGCTGCTTTAGTATGGTCTAAATACTTAACTTTATCAGTATCTACTTTTTTAAACTTATCTTTTTTTATTTTCTGTACTCGTCCTAAAATATCAGCTCCTGCTAAAACACTTAAATTATTTTCAAAATTTAAATCTCCTTTAACAATTGCTTTTTCTCCTAAATGGATATTATGAGATTCAATATTGCCTGAGATGAAACCTAAAACTTCTACATCCTCTGCATAAACTGCTCCTCTAACAGTTCCGCTTTCTAATATTCTTAATTTTTTTGCTTTTATATTGCCGTTAACTTTTCCAGCTATTTCGATTTCGCCTTTGCAATCTATTTCTCCTTCAAAACGCGAACTCTCACCAAGATGAGAAACTCCATCTACTTGATCTTGATTTTTTTTATACTTCTTAAAGAACATTGTTGTTTTTATTGTTTAGTTTCTTTTTTGTTGTGGATGCAATTTCTAGTTGAGCGCCCTCATCAACAACTAGAGATCTATGAAATAATTTACCTTTGATTCTAGCAGTTCTATTTAAATGGATCCTATCCGAAGAAATATCTCCATTAACTTGTCCTCCGACTTCAATATTAAGTTCTGCCGTTAAATTCCCTGTAATATTTCCGTTTTCGCTGACTATAATTTCTTGAGATTTAATATCGCCTAATAATAACCCATCAATAGTAATGCTGTCTTTTTGGGTAAGATTTCCTTGTAGCTTTGTATCTCTTAAAATAACTGATGGCATATAAATTTAAAAAACCGATTAAACAGACAATAAATGCATTAAGCAAGTCTTAAAATACTTCATTTTTTAAGGAAATTTTTCAAAAATATGATAATTAAAATATTTCATGAAGAATAATAATTACTCAATAAATGAAATCTTAAGTGCAGTTGATAACCTTCTTGGATCAAATGCGACAAAGCCAACTCAAGGCGAAACAGTAAAAGAAATGAATGAAATTTTATCAGCTGTTAACAAAATGCATTCTAAAAAAGTAGCAGAAAAAATAAATGAAACAGCCCTAGTATTAAAAAACGTTCTAAAAAATCAAGAGGTTCTATTATTAAAAAAATTTTTCACAACTAACAATCCTCTAATATTAAAATGATTATAAGCTGCGAATGTAAAAAATATAAATTTGTTGTACGAGCTGAAGATATTGGCAAAGACGGAAGGTTGGTTCAGTGCGGTGTTTGCGACAAACAATGGTTTCAAGAACCTCCGACTTTAGAAGAATTTAAAACTTTAAAAGATAATTATATTAAAGAAGATGATGAAAATGTTTCAAAAGAATCTTCTAAAAAACAAACAAGCGCTAAAAATGTTCCTATAAAATATAAAGAGAAGACCAAGATAGATTTTAGCAAAATTTTTTTTACCATCTTAATTATTTTAGTCATTGGAGTTTTTGCAAGCTTTCAATTTAAAGATTTAATTCTTGTTCAGTACCCTGATAGTGCAAATTATTTTTCTATAATCGAAGAATTTGGAGAGTATATTTCAAAAGGCATCTCTGGCTTTATAGACATGTTAATTCCAAAAAATTAACCATGAGCCTAATAACCGGTCTAGTTTTATTTATTGTAGGAATAGCCGCTACTGTGCTTTTTTTTATATTTTTGTCTTGGGTTGAAAATAACAAGAAGTAATTAAGAACAAAGCTTTGATATTAAGAAATAAAGTTCCATTCCTTTTGTTTGATAAGAATAAGCAATTACTAAAAGAAATAGAATAAATCCTGACCATAAAAAGATTGCTGTTTTTTTCATGACGCTTGTCTTTCAAATCTAGTTAATGCTTTTTCTTCGATTGGATAATTAATAATAGCGCCAAATACTCCAAGCGCTATCGAGACATACCAAACAATATCGTAAGAGCCTGTAAGATCATAAACTTTACCTCCAAGCCATCCTCCTAAAAATGCTCCAACTTGATGAAACAAAAATGCTATTCCATAAAGCATACTCATGTTCTTAACGCCGAATACAGTAATAATAGTTCCTTGAGTTGGTGGAATAGTTGAAAGCCATAACAATCCCATTAAAGCCGCAAATACATAGGCTGTTAGATTGCTGATAGGAAATAATATGAAAATTAAAATTATAATTGCACGAGAGGCATAAATAAAACTTAAGATTAAAGGCTTTCTAATTTTAGATCCAAAAACACCGGTAGAATAAGTTCCTATAATATTAAATAAACCAATTAGAGCTAATACAATTGTACCAGCTTGCGGTGATAATCCTTTATCAATTAAAAATGAAGGAACGTGAGTCATAATAAAAAGAATATGAAAACCACAAACAAAAAAACCAAAACATAAAAACCAAAATCCTTTATTATTAAAGGCTTCTGTTAACACTTCTTTTAAAGATAAATCTTGAGCCTCGATATGTTCGATTGGTTTTTCAAACATCGAAATAGATAAAAAAACCATTACAAGTGAAAATACAGATAAAATTATAAAAGCTAGAGTGGCTCCAAAATTTTGTAACAAAGTTAATGAAACAGGTAGCATTATAAATTGACCTAAAGATGCACATGCCATAGCAATTCCAATTGAAACGCTTCTTTTTTCAGGTGCAACGGATCTGCTGATTGCTCCAAAAATTGGAAATGTAACTCCTGAAATTCCAATGCCTAATATTCCGCACGCAATTACAAATCCTGTCTTCGTTGAGACAATGCCCATAAGCAACAATCCTAATGAATAAAGAATTGCTCCAATTAAAACTGCATAACCAGCACCAATACGATCTGAAACTCTACCTGCAAAAGGTTGCCAAATTCCCCACATTAAATTTTGAAAAGCAAGTCCCATTGCAAAAACTTC
>JBAXVU010000070.1:0-3078 GCA_037128905.1 Pseudomonadota bacterium
TCCAACTAAAATTCTTCCATCTCTTCCTGAGCCGCTAATTGTGCTAATATCAATTTTTTTTTCTTCAACTATTCTTTTTACCGCAGGAGATAATATTTCTTTTTTATCTTGAACAACTTCTAACTTTGGTCTTGTTGGCTCTGGGGCTTTAAATGCTGGCTCAGAAATTTTAACTGGTTCTTTTTTTACGCTAGCACTTCCAGCTCCTACTGAACCAAGAATTGCACCAACTTTAACTGTTGTTCCTTCTTGAATTTTAATTTCTGATAAAACGCCAGATTCTGGAGATGGAACTGCAACACTAACTTTGTCGGTTTCTAATTCAACAACGGGTTCATCTGCTTTTACAGCGTCTCCAACTTTTTTTAACCACTTAGAAACTGTTGCTTCTGTTACTGACTCGCCAAGTGTTGGTACCACTAAATCTTTTGCCATTATCCTATAAGAGTACTTTTGATATTATTTCGTCTTGTTGTTGCACATGTTTTTTTAAGTATCCAGTAGCCGTTGAAGCTGAAGCTTCTCTACCAACATACTTTACCTTTTTAGATTTGGCATCAACAAAATTTAGCGCCCATTCAATATATTTTTCAACTGCAGACCATGCTCCCATGTTTTGTGGCTCTTCTTGGCACCAAATAAACTCATCAGCATTTTTAAATCTTCTTAAATAACTAACCAATGTTTTTACTGGAAAAGGATAAAGCTGCTCAATTCTAAGAAGTTGTACTTTTGGATTTTTTATAACTTCTCTTTTCTCAGAAATATCAAAATAAACTTTTCCAGAACATAGAACGACTCTTTTAATCTGATCATCCTTAGCTAATTTAATTAAATTATATTCTGGAAAATCAGCATGATCTGGCAACATTCTATGAAAAGAATTATGAGGTAAAAAATCTTCAATCTCAGAAACGCATCTTTTATGTCTCAATAAAGACTTTGGCGAAAATACAATAAGCGGCTTTCTAAATTTTCTATGAATTTGACGTCGCAAAGCATGAAAATAATTTGCAGGAGTTGTACAATTTACAACTTGTAAATTTTCTTGAGCACACGCCTGTAAGTATCTTTCAATTCTAGCTGAAGAATGCTCTGGTCCTTGTCCTTCATAACCATGTGGTAGCAACATTACCAATCCACTAGCACGTGTCCATTTTTTTTCTCCAGAACTGATAAATTGATCAATTATAACTTGAGCTCCATTTGCAAAATCACCAAACTGCGCTTCCCACAAAACTAATGTTTCTGGGGAAGATATAGAATATCCATATTCAAATCCTAAAACTCCAAATTCTGAAAGAAAACTATCAATAATTTCAAACTGAGCTTGTTTTGAACCAAGATTTTTTAAAGGATAATATTTTTCTCCTGTGTCTTGATCAAGTACACTTGCATGTCTTTGACTAAAGGTTCCTCGTGATGAATCTTGTCCAACAAATCTTACTGGGTAACCTTCTAGCAATAATGTTCCAAAGGCTAAACTTTCAGCTGTTGACCAATCAAATCCTTTCCCTGTTTCAAACATTTTTTTCTTAGCTTCAAAAAGTCTTTTAATTGTAGAATGAAAATTTAAATTTTCTGGTAATTTACAAATTATTTTTCCAGCTTCATGAATAAGATTTGAATCAACGCCTGTAATCCCTCTGCGATCAGAACCAACTTCAGTTGTAAATTTTGACCACGACCCAGTAAACCAATCTATATTATTTGGAATATAATTTTTTGCTGAATCAAATTCAGTGTCTAAAAAATTTTTAAAATTATCTTTTTCCTCCTGAATTTCTTCAGCTCTTAATACGCCCTCTTGTACAAGTTGCTTACCATAAAGAGTTAGAGTTGTTGGTTGTGCTTTAATTTTTTTATACATTAAAGGCTGAGTGAAAGAAGGCTCATCTCCCTCGTTATGACCAAATCTTCGATAACAAATAATATCTATAACAACATCTCGCTTAAATTTTTGTCTATATTCTGTTGCAACTCTTGCACAATAAACAACAGATTCTGGGTCATCTCCATTCACATGAAATATTGGAGCCTGAACCATTTTAGCTACCTCTGATGGATATGGTGAAGATCTTGCAAATACAGGACTTGTTGTGAAACCTATCTGATTATTAACAATAATATGTATTGTTCCGCCAGTATTATGTCCTTTTAAACCTGACATCGCGAAACACTCTGCGACAATTCCTTGTCCAGCAAATGCTGCGTCTCCATGTAAAAGTACAGGAACAACTTTGACTCTTTGTGGGTCATTATGAAAAAATTGTTTAGCTCTTGTTTGTCCTAATACGACAGGGTTAACAGCCTCTAAATGCGAAGGATTAGCAGTCAAACTAACATGCACTTTATTTCCGCTAAATTCTCTGTCTGCCGATGCTCCTAAATGATATTTAACATCACCCGAAACTCCTCCGGATTCTGGTCCTGG
Source organism: Pseudomonadota bacterium (assembly GCA_037128905.1). Lineage (GTDB taxonomy): Bacteria > Pseudomonadota > Alphaproteobacteria > Pelagibacterales > Pelagibacteraceae > Fontibacterium. The sequence goes on from JBAXVU010000070.1 coordinate 2,435, forward strand.
ATCTCCAGAAAATTCTTTAAATATTTTCTTAAAAGGCTTCTGAATAACGTTCGCAAGAATATTTAGTCTACCTCTGTGAGGCATTCCAATCTTCATTTCTTTTACCCCCAAACTTCCACCAACTTTTATTATTTGTTCAAGAGCAGGAATTAAAGATTCACAACCATCTAGCCCAAATCTTTTTGTTCCAACAAACTTAGTATGACAATATGTTTCAAAACCTTCTGCTTCTACAATTTTTTTAAAAATTGCTTTTTTGCCTTCAGTAGTAAAAGTAGCTTCTTTTCCTTTGCCTTCAATTCTTTCTTGTATCCATTTTTTTTCCTCTGGATCTGCCATATGCATAAATTCTATTCCAATTTTAGAACAATAAGTTTTTAATAAAATTTCTAATATTTCATTAACCGTTGCATATTCAAACCCAAGCACTTTATCTAAAAAGATTTTTCTATTTCTATCTTCTTTTTTAAATCCATAAGTTTCAGGATTAAGTTCTGGATGATAATTTTTTTCTTGAAGCTCTAAAGGATCCAAATCTGCAATTAAATGTCCTCTAATTCTATAAGCCCTAATCATCATAATTGCTCTGATAGAATCGACAGTAGATCTTTCTACATCTAACTTATCATTGCTTGATAAATTTT
>JBAXVU010000071.1:0-3070 GCA_037128905.1 Pseudomonadota bacterium
TTAGCCGCTAAGATTCCACTTTCAGTATTAATTTTTGATTTAGTTAATTTTTTTTCATTCATTAAAAAGTAAGAGACACATCTAGAACCATTGCCACATGCTCCAGTTTCTCCGCCGTCCGAATTATAAAAAGTAATTTTTGCGTTAGTTTTTTTTTCTTTATCTTTATCTATGATGATGACCTGATCACACCCAACACCTTTTTTTCTATCCGCGATATTTACGATTTGCTGTTTAGAAAGATCGATTTTATTTTTTCTTCTATCAATAATGACAAAATCATTACCGAGACCATCCATTTTATAAGCTTGTATTTCAGTCATCTATTTTTGTTGTTGTATCTTACAAATATTCTCAATTGTTGACTTTTAAAATAGTAAAATATACTTTTAATAAAATTTTCCACAAAAATAAGCAGGTTTTGTGGTGTCCTTCTAATGAAGGAGATCAACACTAGTCAGCGATATTCGCCCACTAGTGCGATAGCTGCTGGAGCAAAAAAATGTTTGAAAATTTAACAAGTAAAATTGAGTCTGTTTTTTCTTTTTTTAATAAAAGCACTCAATTAGATGAAAAACAAGTTGATGAGGGATTAAGAAAGATCCGTCAGGCGTTGCTTGAGTCCGATGTTGCTCTTTCGGTTGCTAAAGAATTTATTGCAAACGTTAAACCCAAAGCAATCGGACAAGAAGTTTTAAAATCAATAACTCCAGGACAGTTACTTGTTAAAATTGTTTACGATGAACTTGTTAAGATCTTAGGTAGTGAAAAATCAGAAATTAATCTTAGTACAGTTCCGCCAGCAAAAATATTAGTAGTAGGTTTACAAGGTTCTGGAAAAACAACAACTTCAGCAAAGATTGCAAAATTTATTGAAAAGAATTTTAATAAAAAAGTTATGTTATCAAGCTTGGACGTTTATCGTCCAGCAGCCCAGAAACAATTAGAATTATTAGGAAGTCAAAATAATATTCAGACAATACCAATTATTGAAGGACAACTTCCAATAGAAATTGCCCAAAGAACTTTAGCTGCAGCTTCTTTATCTGGGTCAGATGTAATTATTTTTGATACCGCGGGAAGAACACAGATTGATAGTTTGATGATGAGCGAATTAAGTAATTTAAAAAAAATAATCAACCCTATTGAAACTTTTTTAGTTGCAGATTCTTTAACAGGACAAGACGCAGTTAATATTGCCAGTGAATTTAAAAAGACAGTAGATTTAACAGGAATAATATTAACAAGAATAGATGGCGACGGAAAAGGCGGAGCAGCTCTTAGCATGAAATCTGTTGCTAATTGTCCAATTAAATTTTTAGGAGCAGGTGAAAAAATTGATGATTTTGAAATTTTTCATCCAGAAAGAATTGCAAATAGAATTTTAGGAATGGGAGATGTAGTTTCCCTCGTTGAAAAAGTATCTGAAAATTTAAAAAAAGAAGAAATTCAAGAATTAGAAGAAAATTTTAAAAAAGGACAATTTACTTTTAATGATTATTTAAAACAAATTAGACAGATGAAAAAGATTGGTGGAATGGGAAAAGTTCTCGGCATGATACCTGGTATTTCAAAGATTAAAAAACAAATAGATGAAGCAGATATTGATGAGAGCGTTCTTAATAAGCAAGAGGCCGTTATTTTATCAATGACTTTAAAAGAAAGAGATAATCCAAAAATTATTGATGGTTCTAGAAAAAAAAGAATAGCGAATGGATCAGGTACCGACATCGCTTTAGTAAACAAGCTTCTTAAACAGCATAAAATGATGACAAGTATGATGAAAAAAATGTCTCAAGGTGGCGGAAGAAATTTTGGAGGTTTAGACGGAATACCTCCAGAGTTATTTAACAATCTAAAATAGAAAGGAAAAACAAATGTTAAAAATAAGACTATCTAGAGGGGGAACAAAAAAAAGACCCTTCTACCAAATCGTAGTTGCGGATTCTAGAAATCCAAGAGATGGAAAATTTATTGAGAAGGTAGGATACTTCAATCCTTTATTGCCTAAAAGCAAACCAGAAAGATTAAGTTTAGAATCAGAAAGAATAACTCATTGGATTAAAATGGGTGCGCAACCTACTTTAAGAGTTGCAAAATTTTTAGGTGCTGCAAATCTTGCTCCAGTTCCTGAAAAAAGAAATAATCCAATTAAAGCTTTGCCTAAGAAAAAAGCTCAAGAAAGATTAAAAGCAGCGCAGGCTCCAAAAGTAGAAGCTCCAGTAGCAGAGGCTCCAGCAGCAGAAGCAGCAGCACCAGTAGCCGAATCTGCTCCAGCGGTAGAGACACCAGTGGCAGCACCAGCAGCGGAGGAACCAAAGGCAAATTAATTATAATGTGGTCTGCAAAAATATTCACTTTATACCCGGAATTTTTTCCAGGAATTTTAGATATCGGGCTTTATAAAAAAGCTAGAGAAAATAAAATTTGGTCACTCGATGTCATAAACATCAGAGACTATGCTTTGGATAAACATGGAAGTGTTGACGATACTCCTTTCGGGGGAGGAAGTGGAATGGTTATGCGGGCCGACGTAATAGACAATTGTTTGGAAAAAAATATTGAAAATTCAAACAATGAACTTATTTACCTTAGTCCTAGAGGTGAATTATTAAATCAAAATATTGCAAAACAATTATCACAAACAAATGGAGTTGATCTTATTTGCGGGCACTTTGAAGGAGTTGATCAAAGAATTATAGAAGAAAGAAAGATAAGAGAAATAAGTGTTGGTGATTTTATTTTATCTGGGGGAGAAAGCGCAGCATTTGTTTTTTTAGATTCTATAATTAGATTATTACCAGGGGTTATTGGTAATTCTGCTTCATTAAATGAGGAAAGTTTTGAAAATAATTTATTAGAGTATCCTCAATATACAAAGCCACAAGAGTGGAAAGGTAGAGCCGTTCCAGAAGTACTTTTGTCTGGGAATCACGCTAAAATTAAGGACTGGCGCTTATCACAATCCGAGGATATAACACGTCGCCAGAGACAAGACTTATGGGAAAAATATCACAAATAATTAAATTTTAATGCAAATTTCTACAATGAGAATAGACGAATTAGATAA
>JBAXVU010000072.1:0-3053 GCA_037128905.1 Pseudomonadota bacterium
AGTATTATGCCCACACTTTTTTAAGGTAGTAAGTAAGGCTCTAGAGCACTTAAACTCCTACCAGATTTTAGGCTTCGACCTTCTTTCTATCCTTAAATTATAAAATAATTTTAGAATTTTATGCCAACAATTAATCAACTCGTTAAACGAGGAAGAACTAAACCAAAAGTTAGGAACAAAGTTCCTGCACTAGAAGCATCACCTCAAAAAAGAGGAGTGTGCACTAGAGTTTATACAACAACTCCAAAAAAACCAAACTCAGCCTTACGTAAAGTTGCAAGAGTTCGTTTGTCTAACGGTTTTGAAGTTACAAGTTACATTCCAGGTGAAGGTCATAACTTACAAGAACACTCAGTTGTTATGATTAGAGGCGGAAGAGTAAAAGATTTGCCAGGAGTTCGTTATCATACTATTCGAGGAGTTCTTGATACTCAGGGCGTAACTAAGATGAAACAACAAAGATCTAAATACGGAGCGAAGAGACCTAAATAATTATGTCACGAAGAAGAAAACAAACAAAGAGAGATGTAAGTCCAGATCCAGTTTACAAATCTAAAGTTGTTACAAAATTTATGAATTCGTTAATGTATCAAGGTAAAAAAACCGTTGCTGAGAAAATTTTATATAAAACTCTTGAATTAATAAAAGTTAAAACAAATGATGATCCTATTAAAGTTTTTAACGACGCCCTTAAAAACGTAAAACCAAATTTAGAAGTTAAATCAAGAAGAGTTGGGGGAGCGACTTATCAAGTTCCAGTAGATGTAAGAGCAGATAGAGCTCAAGCCTTAGCTATTCGTTGGTTAATTGATGCTTCAAGAAAAAGAACTGACAAAAGTATGCAGGAAAAATTAGTTAAGGAATTATTAGACGCAGCATCTAACAAAGGTTCTGCAATTAAAAAAAGAGAAGACACTCACAAAATGGCAGAAGCGAATAAAGCTTTTGCGCATTTTAGATGGTAAATTTATGAGCGAAAAATATCCAATAGATAAATACAGAAATATAGGTATCGCCGCTCACATTGATGCTGGCAAAACTACTACTACAGAAAGAATTTTATATTACACAGGTAAAGCTCATAAAATAGGTGAAGTGCATGATGGTGCCGCAACTATGGATTGGATGGAGCAAGAGCAAGAGAGAGGAATTACAATTACATCTGCAGCAACAACTTGTTTTTGGAAAGGTCATAGAATTAATATTATTGATACGCCAGGACACGTTGATTTTACTATTGAAGTTGAAAGATCATTAAAAGTTTTAGACGGGGCTGTTGCTTGTTTTGATGGAGTGGCAGGTGTTGAACCTCAATCTGAAACAGTGTGGAGACAAGCGGACAAATATAAAGTTCCAAGAATTTGTTTTGTTAATAAATTAGATAGAACTGGAGCTAACTTTTTCATGTGTGTAGACATGATTAGAGAACGTTTAGGAGCAATCCCTATGGTACTTCAGCTTCCAATTGGTATTGAAGGCACATTTAAAGGAGTGGTTGATCTTGTGACAATGAAAGGTGTTGTTTGGCAAGATGAGAGTTTAGGAGCAAAATTTGATTACGTTGAAATTCCAGCGGATTTAAAAGAGCAAGCAGCTAAATATAGAAAAGAATTAGTAGAACTTGCAGTTGAGCAAGATGAAAAAGTAATGGAAAGTTATCTTAATGGTAAAGATCCATCAGAAGCAGAATTAAAAGCTTGTATTAGAAAAGGAACAATCTCTTTTGCTTTTGTTCCAATAATTTGTGGAGCTGCTTTTAAAAATAAAGGAGTTCAATTAATTTTGGATGCTGTAGTAGATTTTTTACCAAGTCCTAAAGATGTAGGTCAAGTTAAAGGCATTAAACCAAATACAGATGAAGAGTTAATTAGAAAATGTACTGATGAAGAACCGTTTTCTGCTTTAGCATTTAAGATAGCAAATGATCCATTTGTTGGATCGTTAACTTTTATTAGAATTTACTCAGGAACATTGTCTACAGGTACAGGAGTTCTTAATGCAACAACTGGAAAAGAAGAAAGAATTGGTCGTATGTTATTAATGCATGCAAATAATAGAGAAGATATTAAAACAGCAAGCGCTGGAGATATTGTTGCGTTGGCAGGTCTTAAAAATACAATTACAGGACATACTCTTTGTGACAAAAATAATCCAATCGTATTAGAGTCTATGGATTTTCCTGAACCAGTTATTGAAATTGCAGTTGAGCCCAAAACAAAAAATGACCAAGAAAAAATGGGAGAAGCTCTTAATCGTTTAGCAAAAGAAGATCCTTCATTTAGAGTTTCTTCGGACAATGAATCTGGACAAACAATTATTAAAGGAATGGGTGAGTTACACCTTGAAATTATTGTAGATAGAATGAAAAGAGAATTTAAAGTTGAGGCTAATATCGGAGCGCCTCAAGTTGCTTATAGAGAAACAATTACTTCAGCTGGAAAACTTGAATACACTCATAAAAAACAAAGCGGTGGAGCTGGACAGTTTGCGAAAGTTAAATTAGCTGTTGAGCCTCTTGCTCAAGGAGAAGGTAGAATTGTTGAAAACTTAATTAAAGGCGGAGCAATCCCAAGAGAATTTATTCCTGGAGTAGAAAAAGGAATATTAAGTGTTGCAGACTCTGGAGTCTTAGCAGGCTTTCCATTATTAGATTATAAAGTTCAAATCTTAGACGGATTACACCACGAAGTGGATTCTAGTCCTTTAGCGTTTGAGTTGGCTGCAAGATATTGTTTTAGAGAATTATGTCTTCAATCACATCCGAAGCTTTTAGAGCCAATTATGAAAGTTGAAGTAGTGACACCAGAAGATTATATGGGCGATGTTATTGGAGATTTAAATAGCAGAAGAGGTCAAGTTGGATCAACTGATAAAAGAGGTAATGCCGCTGTTATCAATGCAAATGTACCACTTGCAAATATGTTTGGTTACGTAAACACTTTAAGATCAATGTCACAAGGTAGAGCACAGTACACAATGCAGTTTGATCATTATGATCGCGTTCCTCAAAATGTTCAGGACGAAGTTACAAAGAAGATGGCTTAAATTATGGA
>JBAXVU010000073.1:0-2940 GCA_037128905.1 Pseudomonadota bacterium
TACTGCAAAGCCATTCCGATGCGAGTGATAAAATTTTTATATAGTGTGTTTACAGTTCTACAGTTTGAAACTTTATAAACAGATCTGATTTGCAAGTGATCTTGTAAATTTTCCCCAACGCCTTTTAAATCACAAATTGGATCAACTCCTATAGATTTAAGATGAGATGATGAACCTATGCCAGAAATTTGTAACAGATGAGGAGAGCTTACTGAACCCGCTGATAGTATAACTTCATTGTTAGCTGTAACTATTTTTTTGCTATTTTGGTTTAATATTTCAAGGCCATAGACCTCGTGTTTAGAATTAGCCCACGCTTTAGTCTGATAACGACTTTGATTTCTTGTTGTGTCAGAAATATTTTTTGTAAGGACTTTCAAAACTTGTGTTTTAGTCATTAAAGTTAAATTTTTTCTATTTCGAATAGGATGTAAAAAAGCATCCGCCATAGACCAACGTACACCTTTTTTTTGATTCATGTGAAAATAAGCACAGCCAAAATTATCGCCTCTATTAAATTCTGGAATTGTTGGAATTTCTTGTTCGCTTGCTGCTTGTTGCCAAGCATCTAATATTTTCCACTTTACTCTTGGCTCTTCAACTCGGATCTCCCCTTTACTTCCGTGCCATTCATTTTCTCCATCAAAATAATTTTCTATAGATTTATGTATCGATAAAGCATTTTGCCAATTCCAAGTATTATCACCTGTAACTTTAGCCCAATGATCGTAGTCGCCTGATTGACCTCGCATATAAAGCATTCCGTTTATAGATGATGACCCTCCAAGAACTCGTCCTCTTGGGTAATTAATAGATCTTCCGTTTAAACCTGGCTCAGGTTCAGTTTTAAAACACCAATCTGTTCTAGGATTTGCAATAGTAAATAAATAGCCAATGGGTATTTTAATCCAAAACCAATCATCTTCTCCTCCAGCTTCTATAAGTAACACGCGATGATTTGGGTCTTTTGAAAGACGATTTGCAAGTAAACATCCTGCGCTACCTGCCCCTACTATGATTGTGTCGAAATTTAATTGATTTGGATGGTTCATCTCAAATCCACTGTTTACTTTATTGATCTTGCTAAAGTTTCATCACCCAAAAGTACTTCAAGAGCTTTTTTAGATATATGCAAAGCATTAAGCTCTGCAATATCATACATTCTCTCTGGCGTATCTTGCTCGATAAAAACATCTGGTAAAATCATAGATCGAAACTTTAACCCTTTATCAAATATTCCTCTCTCAGCTAATAAATGAGAAACGTGTGAACCAAATCCCCCAATAGATCCTTCTTCAATTGTAATTAACACCTCATGACTTTTGGCAGAATCTAAAATTAATTGTTCATCTAATGGTTTTGCAAATCTTGCATCAATTACTGTTGTAGATATTCCTTTTGCATCTAATTGCTGAGCTGCTTTAATACATTCTTGAAGTCTTGTTCCTAAACTTAATAAACAAACTTTAGTTCCCTTTTTAACTACTCTTCCTTTTCCAATTTCTAATACTTCATTAATACTTGGAAGATTAACTCCATAACCATTTCCTCTTGGATACCTAAATGCTGAAGGTCTATCATTTATTGTAACCGCAGTATTAACCATTCGAACTAACTCTGCTTCGTCACTCGGTGCCATAACAATAAAATTTGGAAGTGTTGCAAGATAAGTAATGTCAAATGAACCTGCATGCGTTGGTCCATCAGCGCCGACTAAGCCTGCTCTATCTATTGCAAATCTTACTGGGAGACTTTGAATTGCAACGTCATGAACTACTTGATCGTAGGCTCTTTGTAAAAATGTCGAATAAATTGTTGCAAAAGGTTTATATCCTTCTGTTGCAAGACCCGCTGCAAAAGTTACAGCATGTTGTTCAGCTATACCAACGTCAAATGCACGATTTGGAAATTTTTTAGAAAATATATCTACACCAGTTCCAGATGGCATTGCCCCTGTAATTGCAACAATCTTGCTATCCACTTCTGCATGTTTGGTAAGTGTATCACCGTAAACTTTTGTAAATGTTGGGACAGTTGTTGTGGGTTTTGCTTGCGCTCCTGTAATTACATCAAATTTATTAACGCCATGAAATTTATCTTCTGAATTCTCTGCAGGTTTATAACCTTTCCCTTTTTGAGTAATGGCATGCACTAAGAAAGGACCATTGTGTTTTGAGTCTCTTACATTTTTTAATACTGGAATTAGCTGATCAAAATTATGTCCATCGATAGTTCCTACATAATAAAATCCAAGTTCATCAAATAAAGTTCCACCTACTGCAAGTCCTCTGAAGTATTCTTCAAATCTTGCGGCTCTTGTTTTAATTGATCTTGGGAAGATAGATGCAATTCTTTTTAACAATCCCCTAAAACCAATATAAGTTTTTCCTGATAATAATCTTGCAAGATAAGACCTCATTGCGCCAACTGGCGGAGCAATAGACATATCGTTATCATTTAAAATAACGATTAATCTTGAGTTCATTGAGCCTGCATTATTCATGGCTTCATAAGCCATTCCAGCGCTCATTGCTCCATCGCCTATAACTGCGATTACATTATTATTTCTTTTATCCAAATCTCTAGCAACAGCCATTCCAAGTGAAGCGGATATAGAAGTTGAGCTGTGTGCAGTGCCAAAAGGATCGTAAATACTTTCAGATCTCTTAGTAAATCCTGATAACCCACCACTCTTTCTTAAAGTTCTAATTCTATCTCTTCGTTCAGTTAAAATTTTATGAGGGTAAGATTGATGTCCGACGTCCCAAACTAATCTGTCGTTTGGAGTGTCGAATAAGTAATGAATGGCAATAGTCAATTCTACAACGCCTAGACCAGCGCCTAAGTGTCCACCTGTAACAGATACAGCGTCCACTAGTTCAGCTCTAAGCTCTTCAGCTAATGTTTTTAATTCTGATACTTGTAATTTTTTTAAATCTT
>JBAXVU010000074.1:0-2803 GCA_037128905.1 Pseudomonadota bacterium
GCATCAATCGTAAATATTTTTCTTAAATCTTCTCAACTTGACTTTATCGTTTCAATACTTGGAGTTATAATTTTTGTTGGTCTGACTGCTTATGACACGCAAAAAATTAAAGATATGTATTTTGATGGTGGAGATTCAGAAGCTATGGCAAAAAAATCTATTATGGGTGCCTTAACTTTATACTTAGATTTCATTAACCTTTTTGTAATGTTACTAAGAATCTTCGGAGATAGAAGAGAATAAATTATTTTTATATGGCCCCGATTATTCTCGGGGCCGTGTAGCATGAATCAACAAAACTTATTAAAAGTAGACTGGTCAAAAATACCAGCTCCCAAAGCAGACGTTTCTTTAGATCATCTTAATAATTATCAGATTCCAGAAATAAAACTTCAAAGCACCAAAGGTGAATTCGTTAATGTAGGAAAACTGTCTGGCTTAAGTGTTATTTATATTTATCCTATGACTGGCCAGCCCAACGTAGCCTTGCCAAAAGACTGGGATGAAATACCGGGCGCTAGAGGATGCACACCTCAATCCTGCAGTTTTAGAGATAATTTTTCTGAATTAACAAAACTTAACGTTAAAAATATTTTTGGGCTTTCTAGTCAAACAACAGATTACCAAAAAGAATTAGCAACAAGACTGCATCTTCCTTATGCAATCTTATCAGATGAAAAACTTGCATTTGCAAACGCTCTTAAGCTTCCAACGTTTAAAGTTGATAATATGAGCCTAATTAAGAGAATAACTTTAATTTTAGACGATAATAAAATTACCAAATATTTTTATCCCGTGTTTCCACCCGATGAGAACGTTAATCAGGTAATAGCTTGGCTAAAGAATAACAAATCTTAATAATCTAATTTCCTGAACATTTTTTAGAGCAGAATTTTACAGAATTCCAATTCTTTTCCCATTTTTTTCGCCAAAAAAAACCTCTATTACATGCGGGACATATCTTTTGTGGTAATTCATTTTTCTTTCTCAAGTTATTTAATGACTTTTAAATATTTTGCAGAATGTTTTTTTGAAATAATCTTTAAAATGGAATTTAAATTATCAGAGCTTTTAATCACGGAACCATTTGCTTCTTTTAATTGATATTTGTTTTTATCTTTATTATTTAATTTTTTTAATATTTGAAAAAGAGGAGTTTCTGTAGCTTTTCTATAAATTTCAAAACTCACCATATTTTTACTCATGTAAATTCCATAATCTTTCCATTCGCCAACGGAAACCATTGAGCCGTAAAGATTTAATATTTCTTGGAGTTCTTTTTTATTAAAAAAATTTTCTTTATTAAGATTGTTATTCTGGATTAGGCGAAATTTCATCAATCGTATTTATGCTTTCGAATCATGTACACTTGTAAAGCAGTAAATACTAAACTTATTGGCACAATTCCAAATACTTTAAAGCTTACCCAAAAAGCTTCAGTTTGTGTTCTCCAAATAATTTCATTTAAGATTCCTAAAAAAATAAAAAAATATATCCAATGGTTAGTCACTTTGCTCCAGCCATTGTCAGAAATTTTTACAGTTTCAAATATATTTTTTAGTACAAGTTTTTTTTGAAAAAATTTTGTATAGATTAAAGCTGCCGCAAAAATAGCGTTAATAAAAGTCGGCTTCATAAAGAAAAATATTTTATTATTAAAGTAGATTGCAAGCCCGCCAAATACTGCAATGAAAGTAGCGCCAATAACCGCAATGATAGGGATTCTTTTTTCTATCATATAGCTAATAATAACTGACAGTATGGTCGTCATTATTAACACAACGATTCCATTGTTCATTCCACTCTTTCTGTAAGTTAAAAAGAATAGTAATAATGGACCTAGTTCTAAAAGAAATTTTATGAGACTTTTATTCATTCGTTTTTTATTAATTGCGTATTTAATTACTTCAAATCTAAGTTTATCGCTAGCTAAAGAATTTAAATATGATGTGCGCGCATATAATTTAAAAGTAATGGAGATTAACTTTAATATTGATGATGAAATAAACAATAAAATTACTTTTAACGCTGAAGCTGTAGGAATTGTAGGATTCTTTGTAAAAGTTTTTGCAAGATCAACGGTTGAATTTGATAATAAAGATAAGAATTTTTGGAGTTACGAATATCGTTACGATAAGCCCACAACTAATAAATTTAGACTAAATAAAATAAGGTTTTCTAAAGAAAAAGTTCTCAGTTTTGAAACAGATCCTCCACGCACTGAAGATTTAACAAAAAAAATTCCTTACAATAAAGAGGATTATTTCGGGGTTATTGATCCTATATTTGCGGTTAAAAAATTATTTTTGATCGATAAAAAAAATCTTGATTGTAATAAAAGAATTAAAGTTTTTGATGGAAATATTTTTTATTATTTAGTGATGAAAAAAGAAAATGACCAAATAGAACTTGATTCAATTTTTTCTGACTATAAAGGAAAATTACAAAGATGTACTTTGGTTTATGAGCCAATTTCTGGTTACATACCTGGAGATCCAAACACTCCAGAGCAGTTTAAAGTTGATCTTTATTTTGGAATTGTTGGGGATAACTATTTCCCAATTTACGCAACAACTAAAGGAAAAAAAGGCATTAGACTTAAGATGTATTTAAACGTCATTAACTGATCTATTGAATTTTTTATAGGAATCACTAATTTATTTTTAATGCTTGAAAAAAAATTAAACAAAGCCAAGTTCTCAATTGGAGAAGTGGTTAGACATCGTTTGTTTGATTTTAGAGGAGTTATCTACGACGTAGATTTTCAATTTAATAATTCGGAAGAATGGTATCAGTCAATTCC
>JBAXVU010000075.1:0-2711 GCA_037128905.1 Pseudomonadota bacterium
AACTTGCCTTTGCAGCAGCTAATAGAATTATTGATAATTTAAATAAATATAATCCACTTTATATTTATGGAGGAGTTGGACTTGGAAAAACACATCTTTTAAATGCAATAGGAAATCAGTTATTAAAAAAAATAGATAAGGTTATCTACGTTTCCGCCGAGAGATTTATGTATCAATTCGTTCGATCCATAAAAAATAATGAAGTTGTAAAATTTAAAGATATTTTCAGAAGCGCAAAAGTTTTAATCATAGATGATATACAGTTTGTAAGCGGTAAAGATGTAACTCAGGAAGAGTTCTTTCATACATTTAATGCATTAATAGAATCGGGATCACAAATAGTGATTTCTTGCGACAGACCACCTAATGAGCTTGATAGAATACAAGATAGGATAAAATCAAGACTTTCAGGAGGCCTTGTTGTTGACGTTCAAAGTCCAGATTTTGAACAGAGAGTCAAAATCTTAAAGCAAAGATGTTTAAAAGAGTTTCATGCGTCAGAAAGAAATATTGTTATCGATGATGAGATTATTAATTTTATTGCTAATGAACTAAAACTTAGCGTTAGAGAAATGATAGGTGCATTCAATAGAATTGCTGCATATTTGAACGTAAATCAAAGAAAGATCTCTGTTTCAGAAGCGAAACATATTTTAAGAGATTCTTTAAATAAAATTCATACAAACATCACTATTGAAGACATACAAAAAACAGTAGTTTCTTATTATAATATTTCTATGCATGACTTTATGTCATCTAGAAGATCAAGATCGGTTGCAAGGCCAAGACAAATAGCCATGTATTTATCAAAAAAAATGACCACAAAATCTTTACCCGATATTGGAAGAAATTTCTCAGGCAGAGACCACACAACTGTCATTCACGCTATTAAAAAAGTAGAAGAATTAATGATTCAAGATAAAAACTTTGAGAATGAAGTTAAGGACATTAATGGTAAATTAACAAAAAGTATTTAATGGAATTAAAGTTAAACAGAGATCTTTTTCTTAAGAGTCTTGCGCATATCCAAGGAATAGTTGAAAAAAAGAATACTATACCAATTCTATCCAACGTTTTATTGGATGCTACTAACGGAAAGATAACTATTTCTGCAACAGATTTAGACATTATTATTATTGAAGTTATCAAAGGAGAGATCATTGAAGAAGGAGCAACAACAACGACAGCTCAGGTTATATACGATTTAGTTAGAAAATTACCTTCAGGTTCTGAAATATTGATATCACAAAAAAATGAAGGACAGCTTTCTCTTATTTCTGCAAAATCAAATTTTAATTTAAAATGTTTATCCCCAAAAGATTTTCCAGTTACGCAAGATGATGTAGAGGGAGAAGCTCTTTCTATTAACTCTTCTGTCTTTCTAAAACTACTTAATAAAACTAAATTTGCTATTTCAAATGATGAAACAAGACATTATTTAAATGGAATTTATTTGCACAAAACTACTGAAAATAATCAATTATATTTATCTTCAGTTGCAACAGACGGGCATAGATTATCAAAAAGCAGAATAGTATTAGATAAAGATGTAGCATTCGAGCCAGTTATTTTGCCAAAAAAAACACTATTTGAATTAGTAACTATACTTCAAGAAGAAAATTCAGAATTAAAAATTACAGCAAGCAAAACAAAGATTAGATTTTCATTAAATGATATTACTCTAATATCAAAAGTTATTGACGGTAGATTCCCGGATTATTCGAAGGTAATACCAACAAATAACGATAATAAAATTACTGTTAATTTATCATCATTTATATCTACTATTGATAGGATTAATTCGCTGTCTTCTGATCGTAAAGGAACATTAAAACTTATCGTTAATAAAGATATTTTAAAATTATTAGTAAACGACCCAAGCGCTGGAGACGGTGTTGAAGAGATTATACTAAGCTACAGTGGACCAGATTTAGAAATTGGTTTTAATTCTAAATATTTAATTGATGTAGGTGGAGTTATAGAAGATAAAAATTTAATGATTTATGCAAAAGACCCATCATCACCAGTATTAATTCACGATCCATCAGACATTAATAGTTTACACGTTATTATGCCAATGAGAGTGGCATGATTAGATGTTCCTGATTAAAGATATAAAATTACAAAATTTTAGATCTTATTCTTTTAAAGAAGTTAAAACAGACCATCCTGTTATTTGTATTGTTGGCCCCAACGGTAGCGGAAAAACTAATATATTAGAGGCCATTTCATTAATAGCGGATAAAAAAGGTATTAGAGGGGTAGCAATAGAAGATTGCATAAAGAAAGATTCTAAAGATAAAACAATTATTTCATCAACGATTAGTTATGACGACAAAGATTATAAAGTAGATGTATTCTTTGAAATAAAAGAAGAGAAAATAAAAAGATCTCTCAACATTGATAATAATAAATCTTCTTCTTTAAACGAACATTTTAAAGATATTACTTTTGTTTGGCTAACTCCTCAGATGGATAGAATTATGTATGAAGGGGATAGCGTAAAAAGAAAATTCTTAGATAAAATAATTTCTAATTATAATCTAGAGTATAAAAAAAATTTAAGTGCTTTTAAGAAACTTTCCGATGAAAGAATTCATTTATTAAAAGAAAATCAAGATTTGCAATGGATTAATGTTTTAGAAAAAAAAATGGTAGAAGAGTTGTGGAATATTTTTTCTTATAGAAGAATCTTTATTAAGGATTTGAAT
>JBAXVU010000008.1:0-15636 GCA_037128905.1 Pseudomonadota bacterium
TGCAGAGAAGGATCTGGTTGGATGTGGAGAATGTTAGAGCGAATTGCAAAAGGGGATGCGGAAGTTGCGGAACTAGACATGTTAATGGATGTAACAAAACAAATCGAAGGTCATACGATTTGTGCATTTGGAGAAGGATCATCTTGGCCAGTTCAAGGTTTGTTAAGACACTTTAGAGCAGAGATGGAAGAAAGATTAACTCATAAAAATATATAGATGGTAAAAGTTAAAGTAGATGGAATTGAAGTAGAAGTGCAACAAGGCGCAACAGTATTACAAGCCTGCGAAGTTGCTGGAAAAGAGATTCCAAGATTTTGTTATCACGAAAGATTATCTATCGCTGGTAATTGTAGAATGTGTTTAGTTGAGATGGAAAAATCTCCAAAACCTGTTGCATCGTGCGCAATGCCTGTAGCAGAAGGACAAGTCATTTACACAAATACCGAGATGGTAAAAAAAGCAAGACAAGGCGTAATGGAATTCTTACTTATCAATCACCCATTAGATTGTCCTATTTGCGATCAAGGAGGAGAATGTGATCTTCAAGATCAGTCAATGAAGTATGGTGTTGATAAATCTAGATACGAATTAAATAAAAGATCAGTAAAAGAAAAATACATGGGTCCGTTAATTAAAACGGTTATGACAAGATGTATTCATTGCACTCGTTGTGTGCGATTTGCAGAAGAGATTGCAGGTGTTCCAGAAATTGGCGCGATTAATCGTGGTGAGAATATGGAGATTACAACTTATTTGGAAAAAACTTTAGATTCAGAGTTATCAGCAAACGTAATTGATCTTTGTCCAGTAGGCGCTTTAACTTCAAAACCTTATGCCTTTGAAGCAAGACCTTGGGAGTTAACAAAAACTGAAAGTATCGATGTCATGGATGCTGTTGGTTCTAATATTCGAGTAGATACAAAAGGTTGGGAAGTTAAAAGAATTCTACCAAGAGTGAATGAAGAAATAAACGAAGAGTGGATTTCTGATAAAACTCGTTATGCTTGCGATGGGTTATTAAAAAATAGAATTGATACACCTTACATTAAAGTTAATGGAAAACTTCAGCCTTGCAGTTGGGATGATGCATTTAAATATATTTTTGAAAAAACAAAAGATTTTTCTGGAGATAAAGCTTACGGAGTTGTTGGAGATCTTATTGATGTTGAGAGTATGTATATGTTCAAAAGATTTTTTAAAGATGTTTTGTCCTCTGACAATATAGATTTTAGACAGTCTAATTATTTTATTGATCCATTAAACAAAGCTAATTACTTATTCAACACATCTATCGCTCGTTTAGAAGAAGCTGATTTAGTAGTTTTAGTCGGATCTAATCCAAGATTAGAAGCTCCAATCTTAAATGCTAGAATTAGAAAAGCACATTTAGCTAGAAAAACTAAGGTTTATTCTATCGGTAACGTAGGTGATCTTACTTACCCTCATGAGAATGTAGGTTCTTCTCTTTCTATTCTTTCTGATGTTTTAGGAAAAAATCATAAAATTTATAACAGTCTTAAATCTGCAAAAAAACCAGTATTCATTATTGGTGAATCTGGACTAAGCGGAGCAAACGGAGAGTTTGTTTTAGAAACAGTTAAGAAGATTTTAAAAGATAATAATTTTTTAAATTCAGAATGGAATGGATTAAATATTCTTCATAATAACGCTTCAAGCGTTGGTGCAATTTATTTAAATTTAATTAAAAATAATTTCTTAGAAAAATTAAATGATAGCAATTCAAAACTAGTTTATCTTTTAGGTGCTGACAAAGTTAGAATTGATCCTAAAGGTAAATTCATAATCTACCAAGGATCGCATGGTGGATTAAACAGTACCATTGCAGATGTAGTATTACCAGGCGCAGCTTACACAGAAAAAAATGGTTTTTATGTTAACACTGAAGGAAGAATTCAAGATGCTAAAAAAGCAAGTTTCCCGCCAGGTGAAGGTAAAGAAGACTGGAAAATTTTAAGAGCGTTGTCAGATGTATTTAAAAAAACAATCGACATAAACACTCATTTTATTTTAAGAGAGAATTTATTTAAAGACTATCCAGTATTCAAAGAACTAGATCAGTTACCAAAATCATCAGCTGACACTTTAACTGTTAAAAATGTATCTCAAGCCAAAGGAGATATTAAAATTAATGATTTTGATTTTTACTTCTCAAACATTATTGCCGCATCTTCAAAAACGATGCACGAATGTAAAGATGCAAAAATTATATTACAAAAAACAGGAACAGATAATTAATGTTTTTAGAATATTTAAATATAGTTCTTTATGATCTTTTAAAAATTGTAGCATTACTTGTTCCAGTTCTAATATCTGTTGCGATGATTGTTTGGGTGGACAGACGAGTATGGGGTGCCGTTCAGCTGCGTAAAGGACCAAACGTAGTTGGACCTTTTGGTTTGCTTCAAACAATGGCAGATGCACTTAAATATATTTTTAAAGAAGTAATTATTCCAACTCACGCAAATAAAGTTATCTTTATTATTGCTCCAATCGTAACTATGTCTCTAGCGTTAATTGCTTGGGCAGTTATTCCATTTAGTGAAACTTTAGTACTTGCAAATATTAATGTTGGAATTCTTTACATCTTTGCAGTGTCATCCCTTGGAGTTTATGGAATTATTATGGCAGGTTGGGCATCTAACTCTAAGTATCCATTCTTAGGAGCCTTAAGATCTGCAGCGCAGATGGTTTCATATGAGGTTTCAATTGGTTTTATTATTATAAATGTATTGCTTTGCGCTGGTTCACTAAACCTTGTTGATATTGTTCTTGCGCAGAAGAATATTTGGTACGCCATCCCATTATTCCCTATGTTTGTTATCTTTTTTATCTCTGCATTAGCTGAAACAAATAGACCTCCATTTGATTTGCCAGAGGCAGAAGCAGAGCTTGTTGCTGGATATCAAACTGAATATTCAGGAATGATGTACGCATTATTCTGGTTAGGGGAGTATGCGAATATTTTATTATTGTGCGGACTTGGTTCTGTTTTATTTTTAGGCGGCTGGTTATCACCGATTGATGCTTATCCATTTAACCTAGTTCCAGCACCTCTTTGGTTAATATTTAAAATACTATTCTTATTTATCTTATTCGCTTTAGTGAAAGCTATTGTGCCACGATATCGTTATGATCAGTTAATGCGATTAGGTTGGAAAGTATTTCTACCATTCTCATTATTCTGGGTAGTTGTAACTGCTTCGTTTTTATATTTTTTTAACTTATTGCCACAATGAAAATAAAATTTTCTAGAATATTAAAAATAATTTTTTTATCCGAGTTTGTAAAAAGCCTTTATCTTGCTTTTATTTATATGTTTAAAAGTAGAGCAACTATTAACTATCCATTTGAAAAAGGGCCTATCTCTCCAAGATTTAGAGGAGAGCATGCATTACGAAGATATCCAGACGGAGAAGAAAGATGTATCGCTTGTAAATTATGTGAAGCCGTTTGTCCTGCACAAGCAATTACCATTGAAGCCGAACCTAGAGAAGATGGTTCGAGAAGAACAACACGATACGACATTGACATGTTGAAATGTATTTATTGTGGACTTTGTCAGGAGTCTTGTCCTGTGGATGCGATTGTTCAAGGACCTAATTTTGAATTTGCAACAGAAACTAGAGAAGAACTTTATTACAATAAAGAAAAACTTTTAGAAAATGGTGACAAGTGGGAAAAAGAGTTAGCTCACAACATTAAAGTGGATAAATCATTTAGATGATAGCACATGCATTAATTTTTTACGTATTGTCAGCGGTTACCATTCTTTCTAGTATTATGGTTATTTCTTCAAAAAATACTGTGCATTCAGTTTTCTTTTTAATTTTAGCATTCGTAAATGTTTCTTGTTTATTTATAATGATTGGCGCTGAATTTGTCGGCATGATCTTACTGATTGTTTATGTGGGAGCTGTTGCGGTGTTATTTTTATTCGTAGTGATGATGTTGGAAGGAAACTTTACTAAAGTTAAACAAGGGTTTCTTCAATACATGCCATTTGGATTTTTTATTGCAGCAGTAATATTTTTTGAATTAATAATTATTATTGGAAGCTGGAAGTACAAGCCTGAATTTATTAATACTGCAAAAATTGTATATGACGCAAAGGATACAAATACTCAGCAAATTGGAAAATTACTTTACACAGATTACTTTTTACCCTTCCAGCTTTCAGGAGTGATCCTATTAATGGCTATGATTGGAGCCATTTTACTTACTTTTAGACGTAGAGATAACCTTAGAAGACAAGATATTTTAAAACAATCTTCTAGAGAGCGAGAGGATTCAATTCATCTTGTAGATGTTGAAAGCAATAAAGGAGTAAAGATTGATGATTGAGATTACTTTAGCTCATTACTTATTCTTATCTGCAATCATATTTACATTAGGGGTGTTTGGAATTTTCGTTAACCGTAAAAACGTGATTGTTATCCTAATGTCTATTGAGTTAATCTTGTTATCAGTAAACATTAACATGGTTGCTTTCTCTGTTTATTTACAAAATATAACTGGGCAAATCTTTACACTCTTTATATTAACGGTTGCTGCTGCAGAAGCTGCAATTGGTCTTGCTATACTTGTAGTGTTCTTCAGAAACAGAGGATCTATTCAAGTTGAAGATATTAACTCGATGAAAGGTTAAATGATTTATTCAATATTATTTTTGCCTTTGCTTGGATCGTTTATCTCAGCTTTCTTTTATAAAAAAATTGGCGACATTGCTTGTCAGATTATAACATCTGCATTTGTTGTATTGGGTGCAGTTTTTTCATCTCTTATTTTAATTGAAACTATTAAGACAGGAAAAGTTTATCAACTTCCACTATTTGATTGGATTAGTTCTGGATCTTTAAAACTTCATTGGTCAATTTATGTAGATTCATTAACTGCTGTAATGCTAGTCGTTGTTAATTCTGTTTCAGCTTTAGTTCATATCTATTCAATTGGTTATATGAGCCATGATCCACATAAACCAAGATTTATGTCTTATCTTTCTCTTTTCACATTTGCGATGTTGTCATTAATTACTGCAGATAATTTTTTACAATTATTCTTTGGTTGGGAAGGGGTTGGACTTGCTTCTTATTTATTAATTGGTTTCTGGTTTAAAAAGGAATCAGCAAACAATGCTTCGATGAAAGCGTTCATCGTTAACAGAGTGGGAGATCTTGGTTTGTTGATTGCAATGTTTTTAATTTTTAAAACATTTGGAACTTTAACCTTTAGTGAAGTTTTTTCACAAGCTGCTGCTCAGTCTAAAAATAGCGTTAATATTTTCGGTGGTGATTACAATTTAATTACAACAATTTGTGTATTCTTATTTATCGGTGCGATGGGTAAATCAGCGCAAATTATTTTACATACTTGGCTTCCAGATGCCATGGAAGGACCAACGCCTGTGTCTGCATTAATCCATGCTGCAACCATGGTGACAGCTGGAGTATTTTTAGTTGCAAGATGCTCGCCTTTATTCGAGTACTCACAATATGCTTTGAACTTAGTTGCATTCGTTGGTGCAACAACAGCAATCTTTGCAGCATCCATTGCAATTGTTCAAACAGATATCAAAAGAATTATCGCTTATTCAACATGCAGTCAGTTAGGTTACATGTTTTTTGCAGCTGGAATGGGCGCTTATAACGTTGCTATATTTCACTTATTTACTCACGCCTTCTTTAAAGCTCTTTTATTCTTAGGAGCAGGTTCAGTTATTCATGCATTTCACGACGAACAGAATATAGAAAAAATGGGTGGAGTTTGGAAAAAAATTCCACTGACTTACGTTTTGATGTTAATCGGCACTCTTGCATTAACAGGATTTCCTTTGTTAGCAGGATTTTATTCCAAAGATGCAATTATAGAGTCTGCTTATTTTTCTAAGAGTTTATTTTCAGGTTACGCATTTGTAATTGGAATTGTGACCGCTTTCATTACTTCAGTTTATTCTTGGAGATTAATTTTTAAAACTTTCCACGGCAAATATAACAACAGCATGAGTTTTGAAAAAGTGCATGAGTCAGGACCAGTTATGTTAATTCCTTTATTATTGCTTGCAGTAGGTGCAATATTCTCAGGTTATGTATTTCATGAAATATTCATTGGAGAGAAAACTGAATTCTGGGGTAAAGCTATATTTTTCTTAAATCACGTTGAACACGGACATCCGCCAATGTGGTTAATTATTTTAGTTCCGACATTAGTGATTTCATCAATTCCACTTTCATTTATTTTATTTTTAAAGAGAAAAGAAATCGTTGAGAGCTTTGTATCGACTAATAAACCAATTCATACATTCTTAGTTAAGAAATGGTACTTTGATGAATTATATGATTTAATTTTTGTAAGAACTTTTAGAAATATTGGAACATTCCTTTGGCAAAAAGGAGACGTGAATACTATCGACGGTTATGGGCCAGATGGTATTGCAAAAGTTGTAAAAAAAATATCTGAACGAGCAAGCAAAGTTCAGTCTGGTTACTTATATCATTATGCAACAGTAATTCTTGTAGGACTTTCTTTAATTATAACTTTTTTAATTATTATCTAATATGAACTTTCCAATTTTATCTTTCTTAACTTTCTTTCCTTTAATTGGAGTTGCTTTAATTCTTCTTAAAAGAGGTACAGAAGACACTACTGCGCGTTTCTCTAAAAATATTGCAATTATTTTTTCTATTATTAATTTTTGTGTTTCTTTGTTGTTATGGATTAAATTTGATTTAAAAAATCCAGGTTTTCAATTTGTTGAAGAGACAAAATGGATTAAAAATTTTGTTTCTTACAAAATGGGCATCGATGGTATTTCGATATTCTTAGTAATACTTACAACTTTTATTTCACCACTCTGTATCTTCGCAGCCATCAACAGCTTAAAGAAAAGAATTAAAGAATTTTTAATAGCAATTCTAATCATGCAAACTTTTATGATTGGAGTTTTCTGTGCGCTAGATCTATTCTTATTCTTCTTATTCTTTGAAGGCGGATTAATCCCGATGTTTTTAATTATTGGAATTTGGGGTGGAGAGAGACGCGTTTATTCAGCGTTAAAGTTCTTTTTATATACGTTTTTAGGCTCAATTTTCATGCTGATAGCGATTATTGCCATCTATTGGAACATGAACACTTTAGACATTGTTAAATTAATGGGATCTAAAATTCCAGAAAATTTACAATACTGGATGTGGTTTGGTTTCTTTATTTCCTTAGCAGTAAAACTTCCGATGTGGCCTTTTCATACATGGTTGCCAGATGCTCACGTTGAAGCGCCAACGCCAGGATCTGTAATTTTAGCTGCAATCTTGCTTAAAATTTCTGGTTATGGATTTATTAGATTTTCTTTAGGATTATTTCCAATCGCATCCCATTATTTTGCAGACTTTGTATTTGCGCTAAGCGTTATTGCAATTATTTACGCATCTCTAGTAGCACTGATGCAAAAAGATATGAAAAAGCTGATCGCATACTCATCAGTTGCGCACATGGGTTATGTAACCATTGGTATTTTTTCATTTACCAAACAAGGAATAGATGGGGCAATATTTCAAATGATTAGTCATGGATTAATCTCTTCATCTTTATTCTTATGCGTTGGTGTTTTGTATGACCGTGTGCACAGTAGATTAATTCAAGATTATTCAGGTGTTGCAAATATTATGCCAAAGTTTGCTTTAGTATTTGTGTTCTCGTCACTTGCAAATGTGGGTTTACCCGGAACAAGCGGATTTGTTGGGGAGTTTTTAACTTTGATTGGAACCTTTAAAGTTAATTATATCGTATCTATTGCAGCAGCAACCGGAGTTATTTTGTCTGCAGCTTATTCATTGTGGTTATGTAAACGAGTTGTGTTTGGTGAGTTTAAAGTTAATAATCATGGTGAAACGTTATTAGATTTAGACAAAACAGAAATTACTATTCTATTTACGTTAGCAGTTTTGACAATTTTATTTGGAGTTTATCCAAATTTAATATTAGAACCAATTTCATCGTCAGTAGATTTAGTTGTTAAAAATATTGGAAACATAAAATGAAAAGTATTATCCCAGAACTATTCTTGTTATTAAGCTCATTCTCATTATTAATTATTGGAGTCTTCAGAAATACTTTTAATAAAATAATCAATCATTTAGTTGTTGGGTTACTAATTCTTGCAATTGCAGTAATTTATACAAATTATTTTGATTCAAGCGTTTTATTTGGCAATAGCTATACGATTGACCCGTTATCAAACTTTATGAAAATATTAGTTTTGATTTCAGTATTATTTACAATTCTAGTTTCAAACTCTTATTTAGAAAGATTAAATATCGCAAAATTCGAATATCCAATTATTTTATTGTTATCGACACTTGGAATGTTTGTGATGATTAGCGCTAATAACTTAATTGTTTTTTATTTAGGTTTAGAGCTTCAGTCTTTATGTCTTTATGTTTTAGCTGCCATCAATACTAAATCACTTAAATCTTCTGAAGCTGGCCTAAAATACTTTGTTTTAGGCTCATTATCTTCAGGTCTCTTATTATATGGATGTTCTTTGGTTTATGGATTTACAGGTTCAGTTGATTATTCAGTAATTGCTAAAGTGGCTAGCATAAATAGCGGCGCTTTAAAGTTTGGTTTAGTTTTTATTCTTTGTGGAATTGCATTTAAAATATCTGCAGTGCCTTTCCATATGTGGGCACCGGATGTTTATGAGGGATCGCCAACATCAGTTACTACTTTCTTTGCTATGGCTCCAAAAGTTGCAGCCATTGCAGCATTGATTAAATTTTTAAATGTTCCTTATGGAAATTTTATTGAAGAGTGGAGAACAATTATTATTGTTCTTTCCATAGCATCAATGTTCTTAGGTGCAGTTGCTGCGATTGGGCAAAATAATTTAAAACGACTGATGGCTTACAGTTCTATAGGGCATGTTGGTTTTATTCTTGCAGGCCTATCTATCGCAACTCCAGAGTCTTTAAGTGCAGTATTGGTTTATATCGTCATCTACGTGTTTATGAATATTGGTGTGTTTGCATGCATTATGTCTTTGAATAGAAACGGAGTTTATTTTGAAAATATTTCTGATCTATCGGGACTTTCCAAGCATCATCCACTAATTGCTATTTGTCTTACGATATTAACATTTTCACTAGCAGGAATTCCACCGCTTGCAGGATTTTTTGCAAAATTTTATATTTTCTTAGCTATCATTCAGCACAAAGTTTATTACCTTGCGGTAATAGGATTGTTGTCGGCAGTGATTGCAGCTTTTTATTATTTAAGAATTATAAAAGTTATTTACTTTGATGAGGCTAAAGAAAGTTACGACAAAACTCCAAATTTTGGATTAAGATTTTCTATTTTAGTATCAACTGTTTTTATATTGTTTTATTTTATCGACCCATCCTCACTTAATACGATCGTAGAAAGCCTTAGTAAGAATATAAGATAAATGAGTTTGCCTATTTTTAATTTCGATAAAATCGAGAGCACGAACGATTTTGCAAGAAAATTAATCACTGATCATAAAATTTTAAAAGGGATTGTTACTGCTGATGAGCAAACAAAGGGCAGAGGTAGATTTGGTAATAACTGGAAATCACCTAAAGGTAATTTATATTTTAGTATTTTTTTTCCAATTTTAAGATCTAATTTAAAAAAAGTTCAGTTTCTTGCTCAATTGCAAGTTAGAAAAATTTTAAAAAGTTATGGCGTTAGAAATATTTCACTGAAATGGCCCAATGATATATATGTAAAAGACAAAAAAATTTGTGGAATTTTGCAGGAAAGTATTATTTTTAATAAATTTTTTTTAATTATTGGAATTGGCATTAATATTAAATCATCACCCAAAATTAAAAAATACCCAACTACTTACTTGAATAAAGAAGTTAAGCAGAAGATAGGTATAAGTGATTTAATAGAAAAACTTAAAAAGGCTTTTGATGCTAATATTATTGATAAAAAATATTCATTTAAAAAGATTGTAAGTGAGTGGAATAAACATACTTTTAAGAAAAATAAGTTTATAAATTTCAAAATAAATAATAAGATTTATAAGGGCATTTATAGAGGTATTAATAACAACGGTGCTTTGATTTTAGAGCACAATAATCGCAAGGATTATTTTACGCAGGGTAGTTTAGTTTGAATTATTTAATCATCGACATCGGCAATACTAATATTGATTTTGTTAACTTTAATAAATTAACTAAAAAATATTCAAATCCATTTACCATTGATACTGTTGAAGTTTTAAATAATCATATTGGCCTTATTAATAAGAAGATTAAAAAAAATTATTTTAAAGCAGCTTTATGTTCAAGCGTTGTACCTCTTGCGTTTAATAAATTAAAAAGAGTTTTAAAGAAAAAAAATATCTTTTTATCTGAGATTAAAGACAGAAAAATTCATCTCCCTATTAAGATTAAATTAAAACAACCCAAACAAGTAGGCTCAGATCGAATTGTAAATTCTGTTGCCGCTTTTAAAATTTATAAGAAAAATTCAATTATTATTGATTTTGGAACAGCAACTACTTTTGATGTTATTGTAAACAATAGCTATATCGGTGGAATGATTACTCCAGGAATCAATTTGTCATTAAAAGTTTTAAAACAAGCGACAGCTAAACTTCCGTTAATTAAATTAAAAAAAACTAACAAATACATAGGAAAAGACACAATTAGTGCAATGAATAATGGTATGTACTGGGGCTATATTGGTTTAATTAAAGAACTTGTGCAAAAAATTATAAAAGAAACAAATAAAAAGTATTTAGTTATTTTTACGGGTGGACTTGCAAATATTTTCTTTAACTCATTTCCATTTAAAGACAAAGTCATTGATCAGCAAATCACTTTGAAAGGAATAGCTGAAACTTTAAAATTTAATTTGAAAAATATTTAATGGCAAAAGGCGGACAAGAGTTAGTTTACTGTTCTCTAGGAGGAGCGGGTGAAATTGGGATGAATTTAAATCTGTTTGGTTATGGAAAACCAGGCGATTATAAATGGATTATTGTTGATATCGGAGTTACGTTTTCAGACGATAATATTCCTGGAATCGAAGTCATTTTACCTAATCCAGAGTTCATCGTTAATCAGAAAGAAAATTTATTAGGAATTGTTTTAACTCATGCCCATGAAGATCATGTGGGTGCGATAGCTCATTTATGGCCGATGTTGGAATGTCCTATTTACGCAACTCCATTTACTGCGGCAATTGTAAAAGAAAAATTTAAAGAACAGAAAATTAACGTCGGCAACCATTTAAAAATTGTTAAATTAGGAGGGAATGTAAAGCTTGGTGAATTTGATATTGATTATGTCACTCTTACTCATTCCATTTTAGAACCTTGCGGACTTGCAATCACTACACCCGAGGGAATTGTTCTTCATACTGCTGACTGGAAGATTGATGACAATCCTTTAATCGGTGAAAAAACTGACGTAAAAAAATTAACTGAACTTGGGAAAAAAGGTGTTCTTGCAATGGTGTGCGACTCCACTAATATTTTTAACTTAGGTTCGTCTGGCTCAGAAAGTTTAGTTAGAACAGGACTTTTGACTGTTTTAGAGAAGATGAAGAATAGAATTGTGATCACTTCTTTTGCATCCAATGTTGCTCGTATGGAAACAGTTTTTAAAGTTGCTGAAAAAATTGGCAGAAAAGTTTGTTTAGTTGGAAGATCTATGGGTCGTATTTACCAACTTGCAAGACAGTGTAATTATTTACAAGATATTGAAACTCCAATTGATGTTAGGGATTCAAAAAAAATACCAAAAAATAAAATCATATATCTTTGCACAGGTTCACAAGGCGAACAAAGAGCCGCATTGTCAAGAATTGCAAATGGAACTCATCCAGACGTTCATCTTGAAAAAAATGACAATGTAATTTTTTCATCTCGTATTATTCCAGGAAATGAAAAAAGATTATTTAAAATTTTTAATGATTTTTCAAAAAGCGAAATTCAAGTGTTATCAGAGGAAAATTCAATGATCCATGTGTCAGGTCATCCGGCTCGTGAAGATTTAAAGAAAATGTATGGCTGGGTTAAACCGAAAATTGCAATTCCTGTTCATGGTGAGCAAAGACATATGGCAGAGCATATAAATTTTGCAAAAGAAATGGGTGTCAAATATCCAGTTAAAATTAATAATGGAGAAATTATTAGGCTGTCACCAGGCGAACCTCAAGTGGTTGATAAAGTCACGTGGGGCAGAATTTATTTAGATGGAAAAGTTTTAATCACTAACGATTCTCAAATTTTAAAAGAAAGAAGAAATATGGCAGCTAATGGCTATATGGAAATTACAATTTTAATTAAGAATGGTCAGATTAAAAACAATCCTATCATTACTTTAAAAGGAATTCCTTTGTTAGAGGAAGATGCAGCTGAGATTGAATACGATTTAGAAGATATCGTTATGGATACTTGTAAAACATTTAACTTAAATAATTCAAAACAAGAAAGAAATATAATCGATACTTTAAAAGGTAATTGTAGAAAATTAATAAGCGAAAAATCTGGAAAAAAACCTTTAGTAAATATTAATTTAATTAGACTTTAGTTTTATGTCTGTAGTTGGTGGCATTCTAATCTATGTAAATTTGTGGATGATTGTTTTATTCACAGTTCTACCTTTAGGAGTTAAAAACCAAATTGATTCTCATGATTTTCAAAAAGGCACTGATCCAGGGGCTCCAATCGAATCTAAAATGAAAAGAAAAGTTTTAATAACCACAATTATAACCACTGTTATTTTTTCTTTAATCTTTGCCTTAGACAAATTAGATTTGTTTTATATTAGAAAATTATTATTTTAATGCTGATTTCAAAATTTTTTTTCCCAGTTCTTAGAGAAGTCTCAGCTGACGCTAAGCTAAAGTCGCACCAAGTAATGTTGAAAGCAGGAATGGTTAGACAAAGCGCTTCCGGAATATATTCGTGGTTACCTTTAGGTCTTAAAGTTTTAAAAAAAATTGAACAGGTAGTTAGAGAAGAGCAGGATAATATTGGCGCTCAAGAAATGTTAATGCCAACTATTCAATCAGCAGATATTTGGAAAGAAAGTGGCAGATACAATGATTACGGCGAAGAAATGCTTAGAATTAAAGACAGGCAAGGCCGCGAGTTATTATACGGACCAACGAATGAAGAGTTAATTACAGAAATTTTTAGAGATAACGTTAAATCTTATAAATCGTTACCATTAATTCTTTATCATATTCAGTGGAAGTTCAGAGACGAGATTAGACCAAGATTTGGAGTAATGCGTTGTAGGGAATTTTTAATGAAAGACTCTTATTCTTTTGATCTTACTAAAGAGGATGCAATTAAATCTTATAACAAAATGTTTTATGCATACCTTAGAACGTTTAGTAGATTAGAATTAAAAGCATTACCTCTTCGCGCAAGCTCAGGACCTATCGGCGGAGATGCTTCTCATGAATTTATTATTTTAGCAGACACAGGTGAGAGCCAGGTCTATTTAGACAAATCATTACTTGATATTGATGTTAATAGTTTTGATAGTTCCGATACTTCTATTCAGAAAATGATTTCTGCATTTTCAACTCCTTATAGTGCAACAGATGAAAAGTATTCTGAGAAAGAATTTAATGAAAAAGTTTCAAAATCTAATCAACTAGCAACAAAGGGGATTGAAGTTGGTCATATTTTTTATTTCGGCAATAAATATTCACAACCAATGAAGGCTAATGTTTTAAATAAAGAAGGAAAAAATACCAATGTTGAAATGGGATCTTACGGTATTGGCGTTTCAAGATTAGTTGCTGCAGTAATTGAAGCAAAATGTATTGATGGTGTAATGAAGTGGCCTTTAGTTATTTCTCCATTTGATATTGCAATTATTCCACTTAATAATAAATCAGATAGCGCTCCTTTAGATAAGGCTCGTAAAATTTATGATGTTTTGAAAAATAATTCTATTGATGTTATCTTAGATGACACTTTGGAAAGTCCTTCAAGCAAATTCAAAAATTTTGATCTAATGGGTGTTCCTTATCAAATTATTATTGGTTCTAAATCTAATGACGATAAACTCGAGTTTAAAGAGTTAAATGCAAAAACAGAAATGTTAACGATTGAAGAAATAGTTAAAAAAATAAAAAAATTAAAAGGTTAAATTGATTTCCGCTGCAGAGTTTTTAATAATTAAAAATTATATTCGTTCGAAAAAAAAAGATAGTTTTTTAAAAATTATATCTATTTTTTCTTTCCTTGGAATATCAATAGGAGTTGCAACTCTAATCATTGTAATGTCAGTGATGAATGGTTTTCGTGCTGAGTTATTTGATAAACTTTTAAAATTTAATCCTCATATCAGCGTTCATTCCGTAGGTAGTGATGATTTAAATATCACTAAACTAAGTCAGTATTTTTCTGATAAAAAAATTGAAGTTAAAAGTATTAGAAAAGTTATTAAGGCCCAGGGTTTGTTAGTATCTGAGAGAACTAATTCTGGAATTGGAATTATTGGTATTAACAAAGAAGATTTAGTTAAAGATGAATTTGTTAAAGAATTGTCTGGCTTTGAGAAGGGTTCAGTTATTATTGGTGCCTCGCTTGCTGATAAACTTGGAATAGCAAAGAATAATAAGATCAATGTTTTATCAGCAAATAATGTCTCAACTCCTTTTGGTAAATTACCTCAACAATTTACCTTTAAAGTAGCCTCTACTTTTTCTAGTGGAGTGTCAGAATTGGATTATAACTATGTGTTTATTCCTTATAGCGACGCTTTAGAATTCATAAAAAATAATAAGAATTTAATCTCAGTGGATATTAAGATTAAAGACGTAAATAACGTTGATAATTATAAAAAAGACCTACAGAAAAATTTTCAGAATTACTATTTCACGACTTGGATAGATAATAATCAAACATTCTTTGATGCATTACTCGTTGAACGCAATGTGATGTTTATTATTTTAACTCTTATTATTATTGTTGCTGCATTCAACATTGTAACTGGAATGACGATTTTGGTTAAAAACAAAACTAAAGAGATTGCAATTTTTAATACACTTGGAATGTCGAAGTTTTCAATCGCGAAGATTTTTTTTATTATGGGATCTTTCATTGGAATTACTGGAACTATTTTTGGTGTAGGTCTTGGCGTGTTATTTGCTCACAATATTGAAGCCATTAGACAATTTGTAAGTTTTGTTTTTCAAGTAAGAGTATTTCCTCCTGAAATTTATTTCTTAAGTAAAATGCCATCTTTAATAGATTATAAATCGGTTCTAATTATTTGTTTTTTCTCAGTACTGATTACTTTTTTTGCAAGTTTATATCCTGCAATTTCAGCTTCAAAACTTAATCCAATTAAGGGATTAAAATATGAGTAAAAATTTTTTAGAGTTAAAAAATATTAGTAAAAAATATGTAGATGCTAGTAAGAATATTTTAGTTTTAAAAGGAATTAATTTATCTTTAGCTAAAAATAATATTGTTTCATTAGTTGGACCATCTGGATCTGGAAAATCTACATTATTACATATTTTAGGATTGTTAGAGACTGTGAACGAAGGTCAGTATCTTTTTAATAATAAAGATTTAATTAAAATAAAAGAGGATGAGAAAACAATTTATCGAAGAAA
>JBAXVU010000076.1:0-2610 GCA_037128905.1 Pseudomonadota bacterium
GAAAATGAGATATGCTAATTAACTTTAAAGATGCTTACGATTTTATAGGATCTATTCACGACCACCATTTCTCCAGAATTTGCAAAATAATCTGTCAGTCCTAGAATGGTTGTATGGTGTGTAACTAAAATATAATTTTTATTTTTATCTAATTTATCAATTAATTCTTTGGTTTTTTTTACATAAGCAGGTGTTTTACTTGGATCTGCAAAAGTAGAATTTAAACCAGAAAAAGTCTCAAAATTTACAAATGCACTTCGCGCTGTATCTTTGCATCTGCAATATTCAGATGAATAAACTTTTTCAAAAGCAATATTATTTTTTTTAAAAAATTCCCCTATTCTTTTTGCCTGCTCAAATCCTTCTTTTGACAAATTGCGCTGTGTTTTACAGTCGTTCAAATTAAAATTTTTAGGATCCCCTGTGCCTGGTGCCTCTGAATGACGAATTAAAATTATTTTTCCACCTTCTTTTAAATCCTGAATAGTTTTCTGCTCGTCCGCAAGAACAGGAAAAGAATTAAGTATGAGCAATAAACATAACAAAAATAGAGACTTTGTGCGCATTTTATTAAACTAGTAGTTAGTGCCGAATAGTCATAATTAGCATTTTATGACTAAATATTTAACTATAATAATATTATTTTTTATCTCTTCAGTAATATTTCTCTATGTTCGCGATAAAAAACGAAGTCATATTAGAGAATTAATGAAAGATCCTAGAACAGGAACTTTTGTAGATAAAAAATAATAATATCTAAAAATCTATTTTGATTCTAGGCTAATACCACCTAGACGATTTATTATTTGGAAATTGATATCTTCCTGGCAGCATGCAAAATAAGCTTGCTCCTCTTAAATTCCCCAGATCTTTATGATCTTTCTTTTTATTGCATCCATCGTCATCTAAAAGGACATATTTTTTATAATTCTCTTCATTGACTATATTTTTAGAATTTGGATTATATAAATTAAGCTTTTTTATTAACTCAACATTTTTGGAAAAGCTTTTTTCAGTCACAACGATATTTAAGTTATCCCAAACAATTTTATTCTTAATTGCGAATATATAGCAATTTTGACCTGTATATTCTTTGCAAAACTCAACTGTCTTGTAAGGTAAGAATTCGCCGCAATCATTATCGGTATAACAAAACCAACCATAAGCAATTTTTCCATCCTGCGATATAGCGTAAAATGAAGGGTATAAGCCTTTTGCCGATCTATCTATAATATTGTTTTCTGAAAAAAATCTTCCATCCAAATATCTTAAGAAATTAACTACTCCCGTCTCATCTAGTTTTAGATTGCTTGTTTTAGAAGATCCAAAATATTGCGAAATACCCGAGAAAGAAGTTGTGCAAGAAATAGAAATTAAAAATACTAAACCGATAATAAATCTTTTCATCACTAAACAGCTTATAGCTTAAAAATTTCTATGCAATTTATATATAAATTAATTCCTACTAAAATACTTGGAATTAGAGGATGAATCTTTATTGACTTCATTTATGAAAATAAATAATCATTAATGCACATTAATTAAATGCCAGAAACTTTAAGTCCATATTTAAGCTCATTTTTTATTCTTTTCAGAGAAGGATTCGAGGGTTTATTAATTGCAATGCTAGTGTTTGCATACCTTGATAAAATGCACGCAAGACACAAGCGTCCTGCCGTATTTTTTGGTCTTATTGCCGGAGTTATTTTTTCTCTATTATTAGGCCTAGGTATTAAACAGATAGCTTCTTTTACAGAAGGTCATCAAGAATTATTTTCAGGAATCGTAATGTTAACTGCTTCTGGAATGTTAGCTTATGTTGCTTTTTTTTGCCAAAGCGCAAAACAACATGTTGAGGGAAAAGTTGATAAAGCGATTAATACTGGCAGTTCTATAATTTTGTCTTTAACAGTTTTTCTTGCCGTTCTTAGAGAAGGATTTGAAATCGTTTTATTTTATGCGGCATTAGTAACTTCTACAATATTTGACACTATCCCAGTGTTTGCGGGTGCAGTAACGGGTGTTGTTGCTTTAATTATTGTTTACTTTGGATTAAACAAAATAACTAGAATTATCCCAATGAGCACTTTTTTTAAAGTATCAAGCTACCTGCTTTTCGCTCTTTCTATTTATTTTGGTTATGAAGGTGTAACAGATTTATATGCTGGCCTTCGCGAACTTAAAGTAATCTAAGTCGCACGTTTTATAAATTATGATACCAGGATTTAGTTACCGAAGAAGATTTTCTGATCTTTCCGAAAAAGAAATTTTAGCTTTAGCTGTTTCATCAGAAGAAGATGATGCTTCAATTTATAGAAGCTACGCTGAACATTTGAAAAAAGATTATCCAGATTCTGCAAAAGTATTCGAGGATATGGCAAGAGTTGAAGATTCTCACAGAAAAATTCTCATCGACAAATTTCAATCTCGATTTGGTGAAAACATTCCTCTTATTAGAAGGGAACATGTTTCGGGCTTCTACGCTAGAAAACCTATTTGGCTAATAAAAAACCTAAGCGTAGATAGAATTAGATTAGAATCTGAAATGATGGAACGAGATGCTTATAATTTTTATATTAAAGCAGCTCAAATGACGACTGACGCTTCAAC
>JBAXVU010000077.1:0-2603 GCA_037128905.1 Pseudomonadota bacterium
GCATATTATTTATTATGGCATTGAGAGGACTTTCTTCTCCTGAAACTTCAAGAACAGGTAATTTTTTTGGAATTTTAGGAATGTCGTTAGCGATTGTTGTTACTTTATTATCTCTAGGCGACATCCATCAAATTAAAGAAAATATTTATTATATTTTAATACCTATAGTAGTGGGTGGTTTTATAGGTGGATTTATTGCTTTTAGAGTTGCGATGACAGCAATGCCACAACTTGTTGCGGGCTTTCATAGCTTAGTTGGTATTTCAGCAGTCCTTGTTGGCATCGTTGCATTTTATAATCCTGCATCATTTGGAATAGGCCAACTAGGCAGTATTAAACTTTTGTCTTTAATAGAAATGTCTTTAGGCGTTGCAATTGGAGCTATTACTTTTTCAGGTTCTTGCATTGCTTTTCTAAAACTACAGGGATTAATGTCTGGCAGTCCTATAACATTTAAAGGTCAGCATTTTTTTAATTTATTTTTAGGATTTTTAATAATCTTTTTAATATTCTATTTTACAAAGTTGCAATCTGAAAATTTATTTTGGGGAATTGTAATTCTTTCAACTGTAATTGGTTTTTTAATTATTATTCCAATTGGAGGTGCTGACATGCCTGTTGTGGTTTCGATGTTAAACTCCTACTCAGGTTGGGCAGCTGCCGGAATAGGATTTACGTTAGAAAATATTGCTCTTATTATTACTGGAGCTTTAGTTGGATCTTCAGGCGCTATTCTTTCTTATATTATGTGCAAAGGAATGAACCGCTCATTATTTAATGTCATTTTAGGTGGATTTGGTGGGGACACATCTTCCGCAGCTGTTCAGAAAAATACTAAGCCAGTTAAACAGGGTGGAGCGGATGATGCTGCCTTTCTTATGAAAAACGCATCTTCAGTTATTATTGTTCCCGGCTATGGAATGGCAGTAGCACAAGCCCAACATGCTCTTCGAGAGATGGCTGATAAGTTAAAAAAATTAGGCGTTAAAGTTTCTTATGCAATTCATCCTGTGGCTGGAAGAATGCCAGGACATATGAATGTTTTGTTAGCAGAAGCCAATGTTCCTTATGACGAAGTGTTTGAACTTGAAAATATTAATAATGATTTTGCAAATACAGATGTTTCATTTGTTATTGGTGCTAATGATGTGACTAATCCAGCAGCCAAAACTGATCCTAAGAGCCCAATTTATGGAATGCCAATACTTGATGTAGAAAAATCTAAATCAGTTTTATTTGTAAAAAGAGGAATGGCGGCAGGGTACGCTGGAGTGGATAATGAACTGTTTTATAAAGATAATACTTTAATGTTGTTTGCTGATGCGAAAAAGATGGTTGAAGAGATAATTAAGAACCTCGATTAATAAAATTATTCACCTGTATTAATAAGACCGCCTCGTTTTCTAGCTCCTTCAAAAGATACTAAAAAAACAATCACAGCAATTAAAGCGTAAATAATATTAAGCATTATAGATTTTAAAAAATAATCGTATCTAAAAATATCGTGAAATAAAACTTCCCTCATTCCTTCAAACACATAAGTCTGAGGAAATGATAATGAAAGCCATCTAATCCATTCAGGTAAAGTTTGAACAGGATAATAAACAGCGCTTAATGGAGCCAATGTAAAAATAGCGCCCCATGCTAAACTTTCAGCAGAAACACCAAAGCGAATAATTGCTGCAATGATAAATATTCCAAGGATCCATCCTGTTATTAATAAACTTACAAAGAAAAACATCAAACTCAATCCCATTTGAAATATAGAAAAAGAATAAAGAGGAATAGCAAGTAGAGCTGCAGGAATAATTGCAATAAAAGTTCTTATAAAACTAATTGTCATTAATGACAAAACCATCTCAAGTGGTCTAAGAGGACTTACAAATAACTGACCTAAGTTTCTCGACCATATTTCTTCTAAGAAAGATAAAGAAAAACCTAACTGACTTCTAAATAAAATATCCCACAACAAAACTCCAGAAATCAAAGCACCACCAATTTGAACTACAGTGTCATTAGACCCGGCTAAATGTTTTGAGATTAAGCCCCATAATATCATCTGAAATGTAGGCCAATACATAAGCTCTAAAATTCTAGGAACAGAAGTTTTAATTAAATAAAAATATCTAACAACTAATGCGAAAATTCTAATAAGTGGCTTCATGAATTATTTTTATCCCTTGCGATTTTAAGAAAGACATCTTCTAATTTTTTCTTTCCATATTTTTTTAAAAGACTATTAGGAGTTCCTTGATCTGTAATTTTTCCATCCTTCATCATGATAACATTGTCACAAAGTCTAGTAACTTCTTCCATATTATGACTAGCAAGAATGATTGCAGTGTTGTGTTTTTTACAGAATTTTTCAAAGAAAGTTCTTACTTTATCAGCAGTATCTGGGTCTAAAGAGGCAGTTGGCTCATCAAGGAATAATATTTCAGGATCATTAATAACTGCTTTGCCTAAAGATACTCTAGTTTTTTGACCCGACGATAATTCACCTACTTTAATGTCCAGTAATTTTTCAAAATCTAATTCCTTTGCGATACTTTTGATTTTTTTATTTATATTTTTAATTCCATACAACATCCCATAAACATATA
>JBAXVU010000078.1:0-2542 GCA_037128905.1 Pseudomonadota bacterium
GCTAATTTAAATTTGTTATAGAATTAACTTAAATAATTTTTAATAATTAATATTAAGGACAGTTAAAGTAAGTTAAATTGTTAAAACCAGCTTTTTCACTAATTGAATTACTTGTTGTAGTCGCTATTATTGGCATTCTAGCGGCTCTCGGAACCGTTGGTTACGGCAACTATATTGCTCAAACAAAAATTAAAGTAGTGGATACTAATAGAATAAATTTAGGCTCTCTAATTCAAACCCAAATTATGACAAATCTATCCGGTATAGATAATAAAACTTACGCAAATTGCAGTGCTTTTATTGATGATTTGATTGATCAAAATAATAAAAATGCAAAAAATGCATACAACACTTCAAGTTCAGCACCTGTCTATCTAAACGCCCATAAGCAAACCCCGGGAAATGATAATCAAATAAAATTTGCCGCTGGTCAATATTTAGTATCTTGCTCAGACGCCTGCGAAAAAGTTCTAGTAGATGCATCATTTACAGTCTGTAGTTGCGAGGAAACTGGAGGATGCTCAACTACTTCAGGTATAGATTCTGCCTGCCCTATAGTTCAATCTTGGAGCGGCCCTGTTTCCTGTCCATAATTTTTTATGACCACATTGAGGTACATATGAAAAAAAATTTTATATTTATATTATTTAGTTTTGTAGTTGTATTTAATGCGCATGCTGTAAAAAAAACAACGGTAGGCTCTGCGAACTCAATGAAAACAAACGGTTCGGCTACGATAACTATATCAAATACACTTCCAACAACTCTAAATGGGTCGAGCTTAGATCTAACTACTTATTTAACAACCAGTGGGGGCGGCACTGGGGCTGTAACTATTACTATAGATTCAGGTAGCCAAAGTATTTGCTCGATATCAAATGCAACAATCACGCCAATAGGGTCTGGGGACTGTACTTTTACAGTCACAAAAGCTGCCAGCGCAGGTTTTGATTCGAAGTCAATCTCAAAAACAATTGCGGTCACACCTCCACCGCCTCCTGGAACGCCCACTTCAGGAGCCCCGACTAATACATTCCCACAATGGGCGTACTTTGCCCAAAGTGTGGCGCTAACTTCAGCAGGGCAAACCACGGCTTCTTCTAAATGTGCGACTATAGGTAGCGGCTGGAGGCTCCCTACATTCGCAGAAACTGCGCCTGCAGGCTATGTCGCGTGGCTTGATTCAAATATAGGCAGGGCCGTTCAATTTATCAATTCTACCGGGGTGACTAACCTTCAAAATGCAGGTTGGACAACAAACTATAATTACCCCATTGGTAGTTGGGGAAGTAACTACACCGTTTCCAAGATTGTGTGTTATCACCCTTAATCAGTTAACGCTTTCAAATATCTGAAAAAAATAATTGCTGCTTTGAGATATTTTATAAAAATAAATTTATATTTATTTATAGCGCTTCTATTTTTTTCAAAAGAATCTTTTAGTACAGAGTCGAATATTATTCAGTCACTAGTGGGTGATATTACTGTCAATAAAACAAAAGCTTTTCAAGGAGAGAAGATTAAATCAGGCGATGAAATTTCAACAGCAAAAAATAGTCGAGTTGTAATTTTGTATGCGGATGAGGTCTATCAGTTAAGAGAAAATACTACATTTATTCTTCCTTCCGAAGTTAAAAAAGAATCGGTTTCAAATTTAGTTACAGGTTCTGTTCTTGCCGCATTCGTGCCGGGGAGAACTCGGCAAATGAAAATCAGCAATACGACGATTTCAATTCGGGGAACTGGTATTTACGCAAGATTAGACTCATCAGGTGTTCATTATTGCTTATGCTACGGCAAATCAGAACTAAATTCTCATGATCACACAGTAACTTTAGATACCACGAGTAAATTTCATAAAGATTTAATCGTCCTTAATGATGGAACTATAAGAACTCCTAGGCTATTTGGAGAGAGGAAATTTGATCACACAAGCCAAGAGAATATTCAATTAGAGAAACTATTAGGCAGGCCTACGCCCTTTGGTGGTGGTTATCGAGATTTAATAGCTATATTCGAAAATAAAAAGCTTTAGTCTTAATAAAAAAGCCGCTTTAAAAGCGGCTTTTTAAACTCAAACTTTACTTGCCTTTTGAAAAGTGTCTAACTAGCCTATTGGCAGCGACAGCCCAAACAGTCCACATGACCCATGTCCATGGGTTAAATTCTGGTGTTAATCCAAAACCACCAAACTGAAGACTGAAACCAAAGATTGCCAAGATTATTGCGTTGAGATTATTTTCTTTAAACATCAAAAACTCCTTTGTAAAGTTTTTAAAGGTGATGCATATAAATCTTAAATGGCCCTAATTAAAATTTCAAGTTTTTTATATCTTAAGTGTCCTACGATTTAAAATCTAATTATTTACTTTTGTTTTTTAATTTTTCTTTTAATTCCATATTTTTAAATTCTTGAATTGTTAAGACAACACCAACAATTGCAAGTAGAAAACAGAATAAACCTGTACTAAACAATATTGAATTACTCATATTTATCCCTTTCTGGAAATAACTTTAAAATATATTGCAAAAGATAAAATAG
>JBAXVU010000079.1:0-2538 GCA_037128905.1 Pseudomonadota bacterium
GAAAAGATTATAGAGAACTTTATTTAAGTAAAAAAAATAGATTTTTTATTGTTAAGGATCCTGAAACAAAAAAGAATTTCAACCAAGTACTATTTACTGTTTTAAGTGGAAAACAATTTGCAACACATGTGATTGAAGTTAAAGCGCGTAAAATTATTATCGATAATTATGTCTCAGGAATTGCAAAATTTGATTTTAAAGATTTGTGTTTTCAAACTTATGGCTCAGAAGATTATATTGAGATTTGTAAAATAGTTAAAATTTTCTTTATCGAAAATATTCCAAATTTCACAGATGAAAGTATTAATGAACAGTATCGCTTTATTAATTTGATCGATATTATTTACGACAATCAACTAAGCCTTGTTGCAACAGCAACGGTTCCTATTAATCAACTAACCAGTAGCATTAAACTTGCAAAAGTATTTCAAAGAACTCTAAGTAGACTTAACGAACTCACAGCATCTCATTAAATGCAAAGAAAACTGCAATTATTCTTCTATAGAGAGCATATATATCAAAACAGATCAAAATTGACTCTAGTTCAAGATAAGGAGTAAGATCAATAATTATAAGCTAACAAAAGGGGAGAAATCTAAATGAAGCTTAAACTAATTCATGCAATACTATTCGTGGGGAGTATAGTCGTTGCAAGTATCGCAAATTCACAAACACCTCCACCAGCTGCTGCAAGTCCAGCAGGTGTTCCACCAACTTGGGCGCAAGGAAGAACAGCAGATGGAATGAATCCATCTCTAGTTCCTAATCCTTCACCCGTTACAGCTAAAGCCGTTAACGAACTTAAAATTGATCAATTAAAAGTTCCAGCGGGATTTAAAGTAGAGTTGTGGGCGTCTGGAATGGTCAATGCTCGTTCAATGACTGAGTCTCCAGAAGGAACTATTTATGTTGGAACTCGTTTTCCAGGTAACGTTTATGCAGTAGTTACAAAAGACGGCAAACGTGAAGTTAAAGTTATCGCAAAAGGCTTACATCGTCCTAACGGTGTAGTTTTTGCTAACGGATCACTTTATGTAGCTGAGCTTTCTCGCATTATTCGATACGACAACATTGAGAAAAACTTAGACAATCCACCAGCACCAGTCGTGGTGTTTGACGCTCTTCCAAAAGATGAACCTCATGGTTGGAAGTATTTAAAGTTAAGTCCAGATGGTCAGTATCTGTATTTCCAAATTGGAACTCCAGCAAATATTGTTGTGCCACCAGCTACACATGCAACGATCAATCGTTTAAATCTTAAAACAAATAAGATGGAAGTTGTTGCAACAGGTGTTCGTAACAGTGTGGGTATGGATTTCCATCCAACTACAAAAGAAT
Organism: Pseudomonadota bacterium; assembly: GCA_037128905.1. Taxonomy (GTDB): domain Bacteria; phylum Pseudomonadota; class Alphaproteobacteria; order Pelagibacterales; family Pelagibacteraceae; genus Fontibacterium. The sequence continues at coordinate 1,339 of JBAXVU010000079.1, forward strand.
TGTGGTTTACGAATATGGGTCGTGACTGGGCAGGAGAAGATTTACCAAATGATACTTTAAATCGTATCTCTAAAAAAGGAATGAACTTTGGTTACCCATTCTGTCATCAAGGCGATTGGCTTGATCCAGAACATGGTAAAGGTCGTTCTTGTGATGAGTTTGATAAACCAGAGTTAAAACTTGGTGCTCACGTATCTCCAATTGGAATGCGTTTCTATACAGGATCGCAATTTCCAAAAGAATATAAAGGAAATATCTTTATAGCCGAGTACGGTTCATGGAACAGATCTAAGAAAGCAGGATACCAAGTGGTACGTGTGATCTTAGATGATAAAAATAAACCTGTAAAAGTTGAACCTTTTGTTTTTGGTTGGCTTCAAGGTGAAGAATACTGGGGTCGTCCAGCAGACGTTCACATCCTTAAAGATGGCTCTATGTTAATTTCTGACGGAGAAGCAGGAGCTATTTACAGAGTATCTTATAAAAAATAGTGTTCAAAAATACAAAGAAGGCCATCTTAATGATGGCCTTCTTTATTTTCCTAAATCTTTTTTCTTCTAATACACAATCAGCAGACGCTGCTCTTGGTAAAGCAAAAGCACAAATGTGCGCTTCCTGTCATGGAGTAAATGGCATTGGCATTTCAAAAGATATTCCAAATATTGCAGCTCAACCTGCTTTAACTATCTTTTATCAACTCATTCAGTTTCGTGATGGACTAAGAAAAGGGGGTAACATGGAAATGTTTGCAAAGGATTTAACTAATGAAGATATTAAAGATATCGCAGCCTACTATTCAGAGCTTAAAGCACCACCAGCAAAATCAGGAGGTGATGCAGCTAAGATTGCATTTGGTGAAAAAATTGCCCAACAAAATTATTGTAACTCATGTCATGCAGCAAACTTTCAAGGTCAAAAACAAGCCCCAAGACTTGCGGGCCAATCATCAGAATATTTTGTAAAACAACTTAAAGATTTACGTTCTGGAGCACGAATAGACATGGATGGCACAATGGGAAGTGCTGCTAAAAATTTAACCGACGCAGAAATAGAAGCCTTAGCTGCTTACGCAGAGTCGTTAAAATAGATTAATCTAAGCCTACAATTTTACCATTAACGTAATCAATACTTTCAGCTTTAGGAACCTTTGGTAAACCTGGCATTGTCATTACGCTTCCACAAATCATAATTATAAATTCA
>JBAXVU010000080.1:0-2332 GCA_037128905.1 Pseudomonadota bacterium
CCTTCTAAAGCAGCCATTCTTTTTTCAAGAACGTCTACTGTTGGGTTCATAATTCTTGTGTAAATATTTCCAAATTCTTTTAGAGCAAATAAATTTGCTGCATGATCTGTGTTATTAAACTGGTAACTTGTAGTTTGATAAATTGGTACCGCAACAGAAGTTGTTGCTGGATCGCTTCTATAATCTCCTCCGTGTAAACCTATTGTTTCTGGATGTTTGCTAGATGTTGTCATTTTTATGGTTTTCGTTTGATGTTTAGATTTATGATAATCTACATAATAATTTAACAACTGCAATACTCAGAAAGGCTTATTAATTAAAATATAATTATAAATTTATTATTTTTAAGCCACAAATAAGACTTAAAACTAATTAAGATAGCTTCAAACTAACAAAGGGGTAACTTATGAAAACGATTACTAAAATAATCCTAACAACAATATTATTAGGAACTTTCTCACTTGCTCAAGCTGATGAAAAAAATTCAAAAAGCGATGGTAAGTATTGGGAAAATAAAGGACCTATCACTAAAGCTGAATTTTTAAAGAAGCAAGAAGAGCTATTCAATAAAATGGATGCAAACAAAGATGGTACTTTAACTCCTGAAGAGCGAAAAGCTTATTGGGAAGCTAATAAAGGAAAAAGAGAAGAAAAATCTAAAAGATAATTTTATTTAAAATTATTTAGAGCTATTTTTTCTTAATATAAAGTAGGATTAAAAGTACGATAATAACGACTAATAAAGCTATAATAATTGGCATTATAATTTACAGTTTGTTTATCGTACTTTTAATAGATTCCGAGAAATTAATACAGCAAAAACAGTTGTCTCTTTATTCAGTCCTAAATTAGGCTTATAATTAATGTTATGACAAATTTTGAGGATAGAGAAAAAGGGTTTGAAAGAAAATATATAAATGAACAAGAAGTTCAATTTAAGATTAATTCAAAACGAAATAAGCTTTTAGCAAATTGGGCCTCTGAAATTCTAGGGTTCAATGAACAACAAAAAAAAAATTACATAAACGAAGTTATCAAGGCTGACTTTGAAGAAGCTGGCGACGATGACGTTTTTAGAAAAATAAAAAAAGATTTAGGAGTAAAAAATATTCAGGATAAAGAAATTAGACAAAAAATGTCTGAGTTTTTGGATATTGCTAGAAAAGAAATATAATAACCAAAAAACTTAAGCTTTAAATGGAACGAAATCTCCAAGCGGCATTTAACGACAAAACCTTTTTAGAAAGTCCGGAAGGAAGATCCATAAGAATTCTATCAGAATACGAGAGAGTTAAATCTATTCTCGGGCAGCACAAAATAATGGATACTATTACTTTTTTTGGCAGCGCAAGATCAACTCCTAAAGATAAGAACAATGTTAATGCAACCGAAGTAGATCATGAAAATTCAGAATATTATGAACAAGCAAGAGCTTTATCTTTCAAATTTACAAAATGGGCAGAAGAATTTTCAAAAGAGCATAATCGGTTTGTAGTTTCAACAGGAGGCGGTCCTGGAATAATGGAAGCTGCAAATCGTGGCGCTATTGAAGCTAGGGGAAAAAGCATAGGTTTTGGCATTAGATTGCCGGTTGAGCAAAAAAATAACGAATACATAACTCCAGATTTAAGTTTTCAGTTTCATTATTTTTTTATGAGAAAATTTTTTCTAACCTTTCTTGCCAAAGCAACCATTATGTTTCCAGGTGGATATGGCACCTTAGATGAATTAAGCGAGGTATTAACATTAAAACAAACCGGTAGAATTCAAACGCCAATGCCTATTGTTTTGATTGGTAAAAAATATTGGAACAGCGCAATTAATTTTAATTATTTTTATGAAAAAAAAATGATTGATAAAGAAGATTTAAATCTTTTTTTAATTACTGATTACATTGACCAAGCTTTTATTTTTATATCCTGCATTTTAAAAGAAAAGTGCCTGGATAATCCGGCTATTCATAATATTTAAGGTTTAAAGAAATTAATTAATACCCTTTTAACGAATTTATAAATTTTGGGATTTTTCCAAATCTTCGATAATTTTTAATATTGTTTGCAACAATTAAAGTTGCAGTCTCATAATCTGTATTAGCGGAAATATGGGGAAGAAGAGTAACTCTAGGGTTCTTCCACAAAACATGTTCTTTAGGTAGCGGTTCTTTTTCAAAAACATCAAGCACAGCATGTTTAATGTTTCCTGAATTTAAATGTTTCACCAGATCGATAGTTTTTATTATCGGGCCTCTTGCAAAGTTAATAATTGAAGCTCCTTTTTTTAAATAAGATAATTTTTTATAGTTTAGTAAATATTTTGTTTTTTTAGTTAAGGG
>JBAXVU010000081.1:0-2264 GCA_037128905.1 Pseudomonadota bacterium
CTTAATAACGCTGAAGATAAAAATATTAATTTTCAGAAATATTTACCAAAAGAAAAAACATCATCAAGAATTAGAGCAAAAAAATATATTTGGCAGCTTAGAAATATAATGAGTGATCTAGTAGGTGTTTATAGAAATGAACAAAAACTTAAAAAAGCATTCATTGAAATTGATAGAATAGAAAGAGAAGCAAAACACTTGTCTGCTAAACTTAAAGATATGATTTTAGTATCAAGACTAATCACTTATTCGGCTTACTTAAGAAAAGAAAGTAGAGGAGCTCATTTTAGAAGCGATTATCCAAAAACAGATAATAAATTTTTGTTTAGAAGACAAATTACGTTAAAAGAGATGCAAGAGTTCTTAAATAAAAAAGAGTACATAAAAAAAGTCGCTTAAATACATGTCTAAATCAAAACTTATTACCAGTGGTTACGTTAAAAGTATTGTGGGTGCTGCATTATATGAAGATCAGGCTCAAAAAGACATTACAACTGATTTACTAGTAAATAAAAATTCTATCACTTCAGCAAAGATTGTTGCAAACGAGGATGGAATTATTGGCGGATTAGATTTTGCAGAAGAGTCTTTTAAACAAATTGATAAAAAAACAAAATTAAAAAGAAAGTTTCAGGAAGGGTCTCATATAAAAAAAAATGATGTTATTGCAGAAATTAAAGGGCTAACTGGGTCTATTTTAAAATCAGAAAGGACAGCGATTAATTTTTTAGGTTTGATTTCAGGAATTGCAACAAAAACTAATCATTACGTCAATTTAGTAAAAGAATACAAAACAAAAATATGCTGCACTAGAAAAACTCTACCTACTTTAAGAGTTATTCAAAAATATGCTGTAACTTTAGGTGGCGGAACTAACAATAGATTAAATTTATTTGATGAGATCTTTATCAAAGATAATCATATATCAGCTTCTCAAAATATATTTGATCTTGTTCAAAACGCTTTAAGACTAAATAGAAGCGGAAAAATTATAACAGTTGAAGTGGATACCATAAGTCAATTAGAATTAATTAAAATGCTTAACTTTAATAGATTATTGCTTGATAATATGAAGCCAGATGAAATTAAAAAAGCTTTAGCAATCGTTGGAAACAAATACGAAACTGAAGCTTCAGGTAATATTAATGAAAAAAATATTATTGAATATGCAAAAACAGGTGTAAATAGAATTTCCATTGGAAGACTAACTCACAGCCCCCAAAATTTAGATATTTCTTTAAATTTTTAATCAAATTTAATTTTAGCAATCAGAATTAATAATGCTAAAAAGAATGTCACTATATTTGCAAGTATTATTGGTAAATTATCCGATAAGATTCCATAAATTAACCAACTTACAATTCCAGTAGTAAATATTAAAAACATTAACAAAGAAATATCTTTGGTACTTTTAGTTTTCCAAACTTTATAAGCCTGAGGAACAAAAGCAATTGTTGTGCAAAAACCAGAAAAAAAACCGATATAAGTTACGTATGGTTCCATTAGTTAATTAAACTAAAATCTTTTTTATTAACAACGCTTTGAACTCCAAAAATATTTAATAAAGTATGGGGAAGATAATCGTGAGTTAACGGTTTATTAGCTAAACTTTTAATTTTTGTTACGTTAATTTTTTTATTTTTAACAATCTGATCTGAAAGCCATAAAATCATAGCAAAATTTCTCTGTTCTTTTGGCGCAATAGTTTTTGGAAGCCCGTGTAAATAAATACCGTTTTCACCTAAAGATTCTCCGTGATCGGAAGAGTAAAGAAGGAATGTATTATAATCTTTCTTATCTTTTAAAATATCTATCAGCCTTGAAAGTACATAATCCGTATAAACAATGGTGTTATCAAAGGCATTATTTAAGTCCTCTTTGCTGCAGTTTTGAGGAGTATTGTTGTTGCAGAAAGGTTTAAATTTTGCAAATTTTTCAGGAAATCTTTTGTAATATCTAGGTCCATGAGAACCCATTGTATGAAGAACAATTAACAGATTACCTTTGTTATCTTTTAAAATTTTATTTGTAGTATCTAATAATATTTCATCATAGTTAGTATTTTTATCTTCTCCTCCTGAACTCTTAATAAGATCTAAAGATTCAATTCTAGTGCACACATTTTTACAGCTTGAATTATTATTGACCCAAATTGTTTTAACCCCAGCAATCGATAATACATCTAAAACATTGCTTTCATTTTTAGCTTTTGCTTGAGTAAAATTCTTTTCTCCATTTAAATAAAACATACAAGGAACTGAATA
>JBAXVU010000082.1:0-2121 GCA_037128905.1 Pseudomonadota bacterium
TATTTAAGTTTATTTGCAATAACCGTTGTAACTTTTTTAATAACTTTTCCTGCGGGATTTGTAACAAGAGCAGCATTAAATCCTTGGTATTATAATTTAGTAAAGCCTGAGTTCAGCCCACCGAATTGGATCTTTGGGCCAGTGTGGACGGCTCTTTATATAATGATGTCAGTTGCTGCTTGGCTTGCTTATAAAAGAAGCAAACATTCAAATAAGATTTTAGTAGTTTATTTTATTCACGTATTAATTAATGCAAGTTGGAGCTATGTATTTTTCTATTACAAACAGATTTTTCTTGCGAGCTTTGTGATCTCAATAATTATTTTTTTTATTTTGTATTTGATGGTTTTATATTCAAAATATAGCAAACCTTCCGTTGTATTAATGCTTCCTTATTTTGCATGGTCGACGTTCGCGTTATATTTGAATAGTACGATCTATATTCTTAATTCATCCTATTAATTAAATAGAAAGAAAGTTCCTGTAGATTTTTTCTAATATCAGATACTTTAAATATATTTAAAGAGTCTGAAGATACATTTGAAAAATGTTCTGCTCTTTTTTTGCAGATATTAATAACATCATATTTTTGCATTAGTGATAAAACTTTATTTAACTCTTCTTCAATTCTTTTTTGTTGAGCAAAGTATTTTTTGATTTCTTCTCTTTCAGTTTCATTTGATTTTTGAAATAAAATAATTACTGGTAAAGTAATTTTACCTTCATAAAAATCATTACCAATGTCTTTGCCAAATGCTTTGGTAGAATTGTAATCTAAAATATCATCGCTAATTTGAAATACGATACCAAGGTTAACCCCATAAGATTGTAGAGCTTTTTTTTCATTCTCAGATTTATTTGCAAGACAACCGCCCACTTTCATAGCCGCACCAAATAATGATGCGGTTTTTTGAGTGATAACATTTAAATAAACTTGTTCTGTAATATCTACTTCGTTTTTATGTTGTAGCTGAAGCACTTCGCCTTGAGCAATTTCCGCAGAAACATTTGATAATAATTTTAAAACTTCTAAAGAACCAACATCAACCATAATCTCAAAACATCTACTTAAAAAATAGTCACCGACTAATATTGAAGGTTGATTACCCCAAATAACATTTGATGTTTTTTTACCTCGTCTTACTGTGCTGTTATCAATAACATCATCATGCAGTAAAGTTGCACTATGAATAAGCTCAACGCAGGCAGCTAGATGAATATCATGCTCACCTTTGTATTCTGCAATTTTAGAACTTGCTAAAGTCAGTATAGATCTTAATCTTTTTCCACCAGAACTTAATTGGTATAACGCCATTTTACCGATTAAATCGACTTCACTTAATAATTTTGATTTTGTGAATTCTTCTACTTTGTCCAAATCGTTGTTAAATATTTCCTTAAGAGAATCGTAAGGAGTTTTTTTCTGAAATTTTTCTAGTTGTACGATATTATTTTTCACGAGGCGTTTGTAGCATTAATAAATATAAAGTATTATTAAATTTTTACTCTGGAATACTAATAATAAACGTTTAAAAGATATAAAATAAATATGTTTTCTTTTTTTAAATCAAAACCAACAGTTTCTTTAATCAGATTAAACGGAGTTATAGGCAATGTAGGTAGATTTAGCCAAGGAATGAGCCTTGCTAGTCAAAGCGATATTATTAAAAAAGCCTTTGCTTTAAAGAATATTAAAGCGGTGGTGATATCCATTAATTCACCAGGCGGATCTCCAGTTCAGTCTAATCTTTTATATGATCTTATTCGATCTGAGGCAGAAGAAAAAAAAGTAAAAGTTATAACTTATGCTGAAGATGTAGCGGCATCAGGTGGTTATATGTTGATGTGCGCAGGTGATGAAATTTATGCAAATGCGAATTCAATCGTAGGGTCTATAGGAGTTATTTATTCAGCATTTGGATTTAAAGATTTAATTAAAAAAATTGGTGTTGAAAGAAGAGTGCATACAGCAGGGGAGAGCAAAAGTATTTTAGATCCTTTTTTAGATGAGAAAAAAGAAGATATAGAAAAATTAAAATCCTTACAGAGAGATTTGCACGAAGAATTTATTAATTTAGTTAAGAATAGTAGAAAAGATAAATTAAAATCTGAAAATCATTC
>JBAXVU010000083.1:0-2083 GCA_037128905.1 Pseudomonadota bacterium
CATTGTCTAACCATTATGCAGCCCATCGCTATTAATGAGGTTGTGGCTATTCCAAAGTCATCTGCTCCCATCATTGCGGCCATTACCACATCTCTTCCAGTTTTAAGTCCTCCGTCAGTTCTTAAAATAACTTCGTGTCTTAAACCGTTTAAAGTTAAAATTTGATTGGCCTCTGTTAGTCCGATTTCCCATGGCAAACCAACATATTTAACGCTTGTTAATGGAGACGCTCCTGTTCCGCCTGAATGTCCGCTAATTAAAATTACATCAGCTTTTGCTTTTGCAACTCCTGCAGCAATAGTACCTATTCCTGTTGACGAAACTAACTTAACTCCAATCTTTGCCTTAGGATTTATTTGTTTTAAATCGTAGATAAGTTGTGACAAATCCTCTATTGAATAAATGTCATGATGAGGCGGTGGAGATATTAAAGTCACTCCTGGCGTTGAATGTCTTAATATTGCAATTTCAGCTGTAACTTTAAATCCTGGTAACTGTCCTCCTTCTCCAGGTTTTGCTCCTTGTGCTATTTTAATTTCTATCTCATCACAATTATTTAAATATTCTGCAGTTACGCCAAATCTAGCTGAAGCAATTTGTTTAACTCTCGAGTTTGCATTATCTCCATTATCTTTTGGTATTGCTCTTTTGGCATCTTCACCTCCCTCTCCACTGCATGAGGCTCCACCAATTCTATTCATAGCAACTGCCAAAGTTTCATGAGCTTCCTTTGAAAGAGCTCCTAAAGACATACTTCCGCTTCCAAATCTTTTTCTAATATTTGTAATAGACTCAACCTCTTCGATTGGAACAGGTTTTTTTATTAAATTAAAATCTAAAAGATCTCTAAGATTTAAAGGATGCTGTTCATTCATAATCTTGGAATATTTTTTATATAAATCGTAAGAATCTGTTGCAACGGCAGTTTGCAACATATGCATTGTCATTGCTTGGTTGGAATGTTGCTCTCCTCCTTTTCTAAATTTGTAAAATCCACCTATTGGTAAATTAATAACATTTGCTCTAAAAGCTTTCTGATGTTGAGCTCTAATCATTTCTTCAATTCCAGAAATTCCGATTCCAGAAATTTTTGAATACATTCCTGGAAAATATTCGGCTACTAACGATCTGCTTAACCCTAGACCACTAAAATTTAATCCACCTCTATAAGAACTAATTACAGAAATTCCAAGTTTAGACATAACTTTTAACAAGCCATCATTAACAGCCTTGATATAATTAGAGACGCATTCTGAAAAATTTAATTTTCCAAAAATTTTTTTTTGATATCTTTGATAAATACAATCCAATGCTAAATAGGGATTAACAGTTGTTGCTCCCACTCCGATTAGAACTGCAAAATAATGCACGTCTAAACATTCTGCTGATTTAACATTTAAAGAAGTAAACTTTCTAAGTCCATTATTTACTAAATGAGTTTGTACCGCACCTGTGGCAAGAATAATTGGAATTCCAATTCTTGTAGCTGAAATATTTTCATCAGTTAAAATAATATGTTTAACGCCCTCTCTAACTGCAAGCTCAGCTTCGTTTTGAATTCTTTTTAATTCTTCTTTTAAATTAGCCTCATTATCTCCGACTTCGAATGTGCAATCTATTTCTTTGTATTCTTCATTTAAAACTTCAAATAATTTTTTAAATTGCGCATTAGATAGTACTGGGCTTTCTAAAAGATAACTTTTTTTGTTAAACAAATCCTCTCCCAGAATATTTTGTAAATTTCCAATTCTCGTATTCAAAGACATGACTCTATTTTCTCTTAAAGAGTCGATTGGAGGATTAGTTACTTGACTAAAGTTTTGTCTAAAAAAATGTGATAATGGCCTGTAAACATCAGATAAAACAGCTGCTGGAGTATCATCCCCCATAGAACCAACTGCCTCTTTTTGATCTTCGACCATTGGATGTAAAATCATCTCTAAATCTTCAATAGATATTCCAGCTGCATATTGCTTTTGTCTTAGTTTATCCCCTTCAAAAGAATTAAATTCTTCTAGGTTGTTAAATTTTTTACTAATCTCGATTAAATTCTGACTAAATTTTTTATAAATAGGATTTTTAG
>JBAXVU010000009.1:0-15093 GCA_037128905.1 Pseudomonadota bacterium
CTTTAAATGTTATAGGGCTACCTGACATTAATCCCTGTAGTTTTAAAAAAGCAATACAAGAACCTGAAAAAGTAATAGCCCCGATTGCAACTCCTAAAGACATTTCTATTAAAGATAAAAGTTTAATATTGCCCGCTTGTCCGATTCCAAATGACTCTGGATTGTAAAATGCAACGACACCAACTAGTACTGCTGAAAGACCAACTAAACTATGAAAGCCAGCAACAAGTTGTGGCATTGCTGTCATCGCAACTCTAAATGCGATAAATCCACCTATAAAACCACCTATGAGTATGGGTATTAAAATATAATAAATATTTTCTTTAATTTGATGAATGTCGCCTAGAGATAATAAAGTAACAATGATCGCTAACAACATTCCTAAAATTCCAAAAAAATTTCCAGTTCTTGAAGTTTCAGGAGAAGAAAGTCCTCTCAATGCCATAATAAATAATATGCCAGTTACTAAATATAATGACGCTGTAATATTAGCTGAGATCATTTCTTTTTATTCTTTTTGTACATCTTCAACATTCTTTGGGTTACCAAGAAACCACCGAAGATATTTATTGAGGCAAGTAGAATTCCAAGAATTCCTGGAAACTTTCCAAAAAAACCTTGTGTGATTGGCGAGAGCCCGACCGCAACTAAAGCTCCGACAATAATCACTGATGAAATTGCATTCGTTACTGACATAAGAGGAGTATGTAGTGCCGGTGTTACACTCCAGACTACATAATAACCTACAAAAATAGACAGAATAAAAATTGCAAATCTAAAAATAATTGGATCGATTTCCATTAATTTATCTCCTTATTAATATAAACTGCTTTAATAATTTCATCATTCTCGTCTATTTTTAATTTTTTTTGAGCTTTGTCATAAATAATTTCTAAAAAATTTAAAATATTTTTAGCAAGCAAAATAGATGCACTTTCTGAAATCCTGCTTGGAACATTTTTATATCCTATAATCTTCACTCCATTTACAACTGCAATTTTACCTGGTTCAGAAAATGCTGAATTACCTCCCTGCTCAACAGCAAGATCGCAAATAACAGAGCCACTCTTCATCGATTTAACCATTTCTTCTGTAACAATTCTTGGAGCCTTTTTTCCTGGAATTAAAGCAGTGCAAATAACAATATCCTGATTTTTAATTGTATTTTTTAATAACTCTTCTTGTTTCATTTTGTCTTCCGCGTCTAATTCTTTTGCATAACCACCACTTGTTTCTAAATTTTTTGAACTTTCAGCAAAAACAAATTTTCCACCCAAACTTTCAACTTGTTCTTTTGAAGCAAGTCTCACATCGGTAGCAGATACAACTCCTCCCAATCTTTTTGCAGTTGCGATAGCTTGAAGTCCAGCAACTCCCGCTCCTATTATAAAAAATTTTGCAGGCGTTACTGTTCCTGCTGCGGTCATCATCATGGGTACCGCTCTATTAAATTCATAAACTGAATCTATAACCGCTTTGTATCCAGCTAAGTTCGCCTGTGAAGACAAAATATCCATGGATTGTGCTCTTGTAATTCTTGGAAGCAGTTCTAAAGAAAATATTTTAATATTTTTTTTTAAAAGCTTATTAATTTTATCTTTATTTAAATGTGGGAAAAAACTTCCAATTAATACAGCGCCGTCTTTGATTAATGAAATATCGGATTCACTAGGACAATTAATTTTAATGACAATGTCTGAACTTTTATAAATCTCATCTTTATTTAATATCTTAGCTCCTAGTTTTTGAAGTTCATCATCATGAATATTAGAGTATTTTCCAAAATCTTTTTCAAGCTGAACTGAAAATCCGTTAGCGATAAATTTTTTTATTGTTTCTGGAGATATTGGTATTCGCTTCTCATTGATATCTCCGTCAACTACCGAGCCTATAATCATGGTAGATTACTTATAATACTCAAATAAAAAATAATATAAAAATTATTAGGACTTCTGGGGATTATTAATACAGGCGAAAATTAATTCGCCTGTATTAAATAATAAATAAAATTTTAAGTTTATAAAACCTTATGGCATTACCGGTGGAGAATAAGGTAACGTATTACCTAAAATCCACAGTAAAAAAAGTACCACAGGTATATGAACTAATAATTGCACAAATGTGAAACCAACGATCTCACGTGCTTTAATTCCTATTATTCCAAGTAAAGGTAACATCCAAAATGGATTAATAAGATTTGGTAAAGCTTCTGCAGCATTGTAAATCTGCACAGCCCAACCTAAGTGATATTTCAAATCATTAGCAACTTGCATTACATAAGGTGCTTCCACAATCCATTTTCCTCCGCCTGATGGAATAAATAATCCAAGGAAAGCAGAATATAGACCCATGATGATCGCATAACTATCACGTGATGCAATATGTACGAAGAAGCCAGAAATATTCTGAGCTAATGTAAGTCCATCGGCACCTTTTACAGTAGTCATAATAGTTGCAATGGCAGCGTACAATGGGAACTGAATTAATACACCTGCTGTGGCAGGAACAGAATTTGTTACTGCGTTCAAGAAACTTCTTGGACGCCAATGTAATAATGCTCCAACCATTAAAAATATAAAATTATAAGTATTTAAAGCTGAAATAGCTGTAATAGCAGGCTTAGTAGAAAATTCCTGATAGATCCAACCAGCAGCTAATACTGATAATAAAATAATTAATAACGGACTGTATTCCAACCACTCACCTGGTCTGCTTTGCTGAGTTGATTTTGTAGTAACTTCATTAACATCTACTCCGCAACTTTTTGCATCTCGAGCTGATTGAGATCCTGGTGCGGAATAATAAGCAACTAACAAAGAGACAATCATTAACACAGCAAGCAATACACCTGATTGCCACATAAAAATTGTCTGAGTAAACGGAATAACTCCAGTGATTGCAAGCAACGCAGGAGGAAGACTAGCAGGATTTGCTTGAAGCAAAGCAGCTGAAGAAGATAATCCTAAAGCCCAGACCGCTCCTAAACCTAAATAAGCAGCAGCACCTGCAGCACGATAATCCATTTTCAACTCTTTACGACGAGCTAATGCTCTAACTAATAATCCACCAAATACTAAAGATAGTCCCCAATTTAAAAGTGAAGACAACATAGTAATAAGTGCAACCCAACAAACTGCTGACCTTCCGTTATTAGGAAACTCTGCAAGTTTATCTATAAGCTTTAAAGCTGGTGGAGAAACTGCAACAACGTAACCACCAATAACGATGAAAGCCATTTGCATAGTAAATGGAATGAATGTCCAAAAACCATTTCCAAAAGCAATCGGCACATTAAGAGGATCTCCTCCCATAGCCAAAGCTCCAACGGCAACTATAACAACAGCTACTGCGGCAAAAACCCAAGTATCTGGAAACCAACGCTCTGCCCAATTCGCGCAACAAATAGCGAAACGAGCAACAGCACTTTTCTCATTTGAAGTACTCATATATCCCCCTTTTTTTTAAGTACCGTACCACTAACGGACATGTCTTTTAATTATAAAAGAATCCAATACCCTACATGTTTATTTTTAATATTCTACCTATGCGTTTATTAGATATTAAAGTTTTTTTTAATAAATTATAAATTAGATTATCTTTAAATAAATATGAGCGATCTTCTTTGGGCAGCAAATAAAGAAAAAATTAAAAACTCTAAACTTAATGAATTCTGTTTATTTTTAGAAAAAAACAACATTCCAAAATTTAATCAAAATTATCAAGATTTATGGAAATGGTCAGTTAAAGAGCCTGAAAAATTTTGGTCTTTATGTTGGGACTTTACAAAAATTAAAGGCATTAAAGGCAGTAAAGTTTTAGAAAAAAATAATATTTTTTATAAAAGCAAATTTTTTCCAGAAGCAAGACTAAATTTTGCAGAAAATTTAATTTCAAAAAGAGATGAAAGTGCAGCTATATTCTTTAGGTCAGAGACAGGATTAGAAAAGAAAATAAGCTGGAAAGACTTATATACAAACACTTGCAAACTATCTGCTTATTACAAAAAGCTTAATATTAAAAAATCAGATCGTATTGCAGCTTATGTGCCAAATACCATAGAAACTATTGTTAGTTTTCTTGCTTGTTCAAAGAATGGCTCCATCTGGTCATCATGCTCTCCTGATTTTGGGATTCAAGGAGTTGTAGATCGTTTCTTACAAATAGAACCTAAATTACTCATTACTGCAGATTATTATTTTTATAATGGAAAAAAAATAAATTTACTTGAAAGAATTCCAGAAATTTTAAAAAGAATTCCATCTATTAAAGATGTGATTGTTTTTAATTATGATGAAGAGAGTGATATTAAAAATTATATCTCCTATAAAAAAATTATTAAAGAAACCAATCCAGATGAAACATTTGAAAAATTTGAATTTAATCATCCAGTGTATATTTTGTATTCAAGCGGAACAACAGGTCTTCCAAAATGTATTGTTCATGGTTCTGGTAACGCTCTCCTCGAACAAAAAAAAGAGCTTATCCTTCATTGTGAAGTAAAAGAAAACGATCGTATATTTTATTTTACAACAACTGGGTGGATGATGTGGAATTGGTTAATAGCTGGACTTTCATGTGAAGCAACTGTTTATCTTTATGATGGATCTCCTTTTTATAAAAATATTGATAGTTTAATTAAATACTGCGCTGATCAAAAATTTACTTTATTAGGAGTATCTGCAAAATATATTGATTATTTAAAAAAAGAAAAATTTTCTGCTAAAAATTATAATCTAGAAAATCTTCAAACAATAAATTCAACCGGATCACCTCTTGTAAAAGAAAGTTTTGAATATGTTTATGAAAATATAAAAAAAGATGTTTTGTTAGGTTCTTTTAGTGGCGGTACCGATGTTGTTGGAGTGATTAATATTTGTAATATTTTTTCACCTGTTTATGCCGGTGAAATTCAATGTCCAAGTCTAGGTATTGAAGTAGATATTTTTGACGACGAGGGTAAGGAAGTGAAAACAGATGAGAAAGGAGAGCTTGTAATTAAAGCGCCGTTTCCTTCTATGCCAGTAAGATTTTGGAATGATGACAATTATAGTAAAATTACTAAAGCATACTTTGCTAAGTTTAATAATATTTGGAATCATGGAGATTATATTTCTCGAACAATAAATAATGGTTATATTATTTTTGGAAGATCCGACGCCACATTAAAACCTGGTGGAGTTAGGATTGGAACTTCAGAGATTTATAGACAAGTTGAAATATTTGACGAAATTCAAGAGTCGATTGTTGTGGGTCATAACTTTAATGATGATGTGCAGATTGTATTGTTTGTTAAAATGAGAAATTCAGTAAATTTAAATGATGATTTAATTAAAAGAATTAAAGATAAAATTAAGAATAATTGCAGCCCCAGACACGTGCCAAGATTTATTATTGCCTGCCCTGACATTCCAAGAACAAAGAGTGGTAAAATCGTTGAAATAGCTGTTAGAAAATTAATTAATAGCGAGGATATTAATAATCAAGAAGCTATTGCAAACCCTGAAGCTTTAGATTTCTTTAAAAAAATTAAATTAACAAATCTTTTTTAATTAGATTTCTTAGGGCTTAATTTTTGTTTTATAGTTTCCCACAATTTCGAGAATCCAAGCGGTTCGTAAATCATTAAAATAATA
This sequence comes from Pseudomonadota bacterium, assembly GCA_037128905.1. GTDB lineage: Bacteria > Pseudomonadota > Alphaproteobacteria > Pelagibacterales > Pelagibacteraceae > Fontibacterium. The sequence continues at coordinate 5,634 of JBAXVU010000009.1, forward strand.
ATTAATGAACCAAATACGATTTGTTCTATAGCCGATATGATCGTTGCATCAATTGCGCCATGAAACACGTTATTGCCAATAACATTTAAGACAACTGGGAAAAGTAAAATAAATGCGGCACCAATAAAAGCGCCGGAAATTGTTCCAAGTCCTCCAATGATCGCCATAAACATAATTTTAAAAGATAGACTGATATTAAAAGCTGCAAACGGTTCAACAGTTTTTAGGTACGTATAAGTATAAAGAGCTCCTGCTATACCGCATAAAAAAGCATTAATCGCAAAAGCTTGTAGTTTCGTTTTTAAAAGCGAAACACCCATAGACTCTGCAGCTATGTCCATATCTCTAACCGCCATCCAGTTCCTACCAGTAGCTCCTCGAGCCATATTAATTGCAAGTAAAGTTATGATAACCACGATTACTGCAACTAAAAGATACATCATGTATCCGTTAGTAAAGGCCACTCCATTTATATATATTTTTTGAAAAGTAGTTGCGCCAGAAAGGTCGTAGTTCTTAAACCAACCGAATTTATCTATAACCCAAACAATAAAAAACTGTGATGCCAAAGTTGCAACCATTAAATAAATTCCTCTAATTCTAAGACTCGGTAATCCAAATATAAGACCAAGACATGCCGCTATTAATCCTGATAAAAGTAAAGCTCCTAAGAATGGCATATCATGTATTCGAAGCATTATATTGTAACAAGCGTAGGCTCCTGCGCACATGAAGCCTGCTGCACCTAAAGATAATTGCCCGGTATATCCCATCACAATATTTTGACCCAAGGCTGCAATGGTTAAACAAAGCCAAGGTATTAAAATGGAAGTGTACCAATAATCACTTGTGATAACATTAGGTATCACTAAAAAACCTATCACTAGCAAAACAACAAAATTTATAATGTCAGCTTTTGTATATCTCATAAAAACAGGTTTCATAAATTAAACTCTCCTAATTATTTTTTCACCAAATAAACCTTCAGGTCTATAAAGTAAGAATAATATTGATAGCATATATGGAGCCCAAGCTTCGATTCCGCCTTTAAAGAAAGGTCCAATATAAACTTCTAAAATTTTTTCAACAGCACCCACAAGTAAGCCACCAACAATTGCTCCAGGAATTGATGAAAATCCTCCAATAATTAGAACTGGTAATGCTTTTAACGCCAATTCAATAAGAGCAAATTGAACACCTGCTCTCGCGCCCCACATCATTCCAGCAACTAAAGCAACTACTCCTGCTGCAGACCAAACTAGTAGCATGATATGCTTTAAAGGAATTCCAATTGAGCTTGCTGCTCCGGGATCATCTGCAACGGCTCTTAATCCAAGACCAATCTTTGTATATTTGAATAAAAGTGTAAGAAGAACAATCATGCTAAAAGCAACTAGGCCTGCTGTTATATCAAGCGCACTAATAAATAATTTTAAATTATCAGCAATCCACGGAAGAGGAAAATCTCCAACTCCTAAACTTAATTTTCTAACTTCAACACCCCATTTTGCTTGAGCAAGTCCCTCAAGAACAAATCCAAGACCAATCGTTGCCATTAAAACTGTATCTTCACTTTGATTCATTAATGGACGAAGGACTAATCTTTCGGTCAGTAGACCAACTAATATCATTAGAAGAACAACTGCAAAAAAGGCAACAGCAAATGGCATTCCGTATTCCATGAATCCGCAAAATGAAAGTACGGCAAAAAACACCATAGCACCTTGCGCGAAATTAAATGTCGAAGATGCTTTGTAAATAAGAACGAAACCAAGAGCCACTAACGAATACATCGTTCCCGATAACAACCCACCAACAAGAACTTCGAAAAAGAATAAAATTGAATCAGTCATGGGCAACTCCTAAATAAGCATCTATAACTTTTTTGTTAGACCTAACTTTATCTGGTACATCATCACCAATGATCTTTCCATAGTCAAGAACTACAACTCTATCAGAAATATCCATAACAACTCCCATGTCGTGTTCAATTAGAACTATAGTTGTTCCAAGTTCATCATTTACTTTTAAAATAAATCTGCACATATCCCTTTTTTCTTCAACGTTCATTCCAGCCATCGGCTCATCTAACAACAGCACATTAGCTTCCGTTGCAAGCGCACGACCTAATTCAACTTTTTTTTGTAAACCGTAAGGAAGTTTACCGACAGGAGTATTTTTAATATTTTCAATTTCTAAGAATTTAATAATTTCTTCACACTTTGCTGTATTTTGCTTCTCTTCTCTTACCGCTCTTGGCAGCTGAAATGCCACTTCAAGGAAGTTAGCTTTTGAATGAAGTTTTCTGCCCACTAAAATATTATCTAACACTGACATTCTTTTAAAAAGAGCAAGATTTTGAAAAGTTCTAGAAACTCCTTTTTGAGCGATAATATTAGGAGTAATTTTATCTAACACTTCACCTTTAAATAATATTTTTCCCTCTTGAGGCTTATAAATTCCATTAATACAGTTAAGTAATGAGCTTTTTCCAGCACCATTTGGTCCGATAAGGGCTCTTATTTCATGCTCCAAAACGTTAAAAGAAATATTAGTAATAGCCTTAACGCCACCGAAACTTAAAGAAATATTTTTTAGTTCTAAAATAGGTTTTCCAATTTCAAATTTTCTTCCTTGTGTCATAATTTTTGTCTTATTTTTTTTATTAATTTTTTTCTTACCTTTTTTCTTTATTACCATTATTTATTTTTTTTCTCATTATCCTTAATAGCGTCTCTGAAATTCAATCTTTTTCCTTTTGAAATTCCTAAATACAATTCTTTCACTTTATTATCACCTAATAAACTTTTTGCTGATCCTTCTAACATTACTTTTCCTGTTTCAATAATGTACCCGTAGTCAGAATTTTTAAGAGCGATATTTGTATTTTGTTCAGCTAATAAAATACTAACTCCCTCTTTTTCATTTAACATTTTTACAATATTAAATATTTCCGCAACTAACTGAGGTGCCAAACCCATAGATGGCTCGTCTAACAAAAGCATTTTTGGTTTTGTCATCATTGCTCTAGCAACAGCCACCATTTGCTGTTCACCCCCTGATGTAAAACCTGCTTGGCTTTTTCTTCTTTCTTTTAATCTCTTGAAATAACTATAAATTTTTTCAAGCTCCTGATTTAAATCACCTCTCGATAATTTTCTTGAATAGGCTCCAGTAATAATATTCTCTTCAACTGTTAAATGTCCAAAACATCTTCTGCCTTCAAGAACTTGTACCATTCCAAGCTTAACCATCTCAGATGGTGTTTGATTTTCAATTATGTTTCCGTCGTAATTAATTGAACCCTTTGTAACTTTGCCTCTTTCAGAAGCAAGCATTGTTGAAATTGATTTTAAAGTTGTGCTTTTTCCTGCACCGTTAGCTCCTAATAAAGCTACTATTTTTCCTCGTGGGACATTAAGTGAAACATTGTGAAGTCCTAAGATAACATTGTCATAGACTACCTCTATGTTTTTGACTTCTAATATGTTTTTAGAATTTGTCCCCATTAAAATTCTGTATTATTTTTTCTTGAGCAATTTAGATATTAAAATGGGGAGTGTAAACTATTTTTAATACTTAAAATAATTCACACCCCCCAAATTAAATTTATTAATTTAAGGCTTAACTACACTTTTTAGGTGTAATTTTATTCTCCTCAGCATACTTAGCAGCTGACTCTTCGATTTGAGCTCTTATAGCTTTAGGATCGTTAGGTCCTGTCCAGTCCTTAACTTTCTTGAAGGCTTGAGCTTTAGAGTCCCATTGCATTAAAGCAAATTTACCTGCGCCCTCATGTTGAGAACAAGAAAGAGCAAATGGAGCTAACATTCCATCAATGCCAATTTCTTTCATTCGAGCATCAGTCATGTTTATAGCTTCGTATCCAGCTCTAAACTCTTCGCTAGTAACTGCTTTTCCAACTTTATTGTGCATTTTTTGAGCATTTCTCAACGCTTCAACCCACATAATAGAAGCACCTAAACCTCTATTATAATAGGCAGTACCAATACGATTTGGATCAGCTAAATTACCTTTTCCAGCTTTATAAACTTTTTCCTGAATTCCTTTGATTAAAGGATAATTTTTTCCAGGAAGTGCATTTGAAACAACGTAAGTTCCATGAGCAGATTCACCGGCAGGAATCATATCCTCCTCGGCACCACCAAACGTAACGTACATCATTTTTGTTCTTGGAAAATTAACTCTAGCAGCATTCGTCATCGCTGTTGAATTCATTCCAGAACCTGCACCCCAAAAAGTTACCCAATCAGGTTTTTCTTGTCTGATTTGTAACCACTGAGATTGTTGTTCTAATCCTGGAGGAGCAATAGCAATTTCTACTAATGTAAATCCCCATTCTTTAGCAAGTCTTCTCATTGTTGGAAGTGGTTCACGTCCGTATGGAGTGTCAATGTGAAGGTGAACTATTTTTTTACCCTTCAATTTTTCAGGACCACCGCCTTCTAGTTCTGCCATCCATCTTAATTTAACTGCGATTTGTGACCAATAGCTGCTTGCAGCATTAAATACCCAAGGCCAAACTCTGCCGTCAGCAGCGTCTGTTCTTCCGTATCCGTACTGAGCTAGAACAACTTTGTCCTCTGCCATACGATTAATAACTGCGTACGCTCCAGGAGTTCCTAGTGTATCAAACACTACCATCTTCTGACCGTCTTTTGTCATAAGTCTTTGGTAGCACTCTACAGTTTTTGCTGCGTTATATTCTGTTTCGCACTCTTGCCATGTCAGCATAACTCCATTTACGCCGCCATTAGCATTAACGTAATTCATGTAGTCAATTTGTGCGCCGTAATAACCAGTACCCATTGCTGAGTATGGACCTACTCTGCTACTTGGCACAGGAAAGTACTGCGTTTCAGCAGCAAATAAATTTCCTGGCAAAATCATTGTTATAAAAAAAGCGGTCGATACAAGAATCGACACTACTTTTTTCAGACATTCTTTAATCATTGATTATCCCCTTATTGTTTAATGAAAGAATTATATTCACAAAAAAAAACACATTCAATTCAATTATTATATAAACATTGGGGACACTTCTTATTCAACTTAAAGGTGTAGTTAAAATAGCTAAAAAAAATAAGGGTTAGTGATAAAAGAATTGGCAACATGATTAAAACAATAAAAGAAAATTTTAAAAGAGCTATAACTGCTAAAATATTTTCAATTCTAACAATCGGTACACTTTCATTTTTAAGTTTTAAAACTCCTTTTGGTTTATTTCTTGTTGGATCGTTTGGAGCCTCTATGGTGTTGGTTTTTGGATATCCTGAAAGTCCATTTTCCCAACCTAAAAATGTTTTTTTCGGTCATTTTTTTACTTCATTAGTTGGTGTGTTAGCTTTAAATTTTTTTCCTATAGATCAGCATTATTTATTTCTACAAATTGCTGTTGCTGTGGGACTTGGAATATTTGTAATGATATTGCTAGGAATTACACATCCTCCAGCAGGTGGTAATCCTATATTTATAATTCTTGGTGGTGCTTCTTATAAGTTTTTATTAAACCCTATTATTTTAGGATCTCTAATAATTATAGTTTACGCAATTATCTTAAATAGATTTATTTTAAAGAAAAACTACCCTGCTAGTTGGAGTAAATAAAATTTTAATTATTTAACTTGAACTTGATGTTCTTTTGGCTCTTTTTGCTCAAAACGATTTGAGATCTTTTTAATTTCAACTGAAGAAACTTTATATTCTGCGCACATAGTTTCTTCATCTTTTCCATGACCAGTAACCATGTTGACCATATGCTCTGGGAAGTGGAAAGTAGTAAACACAATTCCTTCTTTAACTTTGTCTGTTACTTCTACTTTAAGATCAACTTTACCTCTTCCAGAATATAATCTTCCAAAATCTCCAGTAATTAAATCTCTTTGGGCTGCATCTTTTGGATGGATTAAAAGAATATCTTCATCCATAAGATCAATGTTGTTCGTTCTTCTAGTCATTGTTCCACAATTATAATGTTGTAACGCACGACTAGTTGTCAGAATTAATGGGTATTCTTTTTGATTATTTGTTATCTCAGTAGACTCTTTCCAATCGAAATTTTTAAGCTGGCCTTTTCCAAGCTTGAAAGTTTCTTTGTATAAAATTTTAGTATCTGTTCCATCTGCATCCACAGGCCATTGTAAACCAAATTCACCAAGTCTTTCTCTAGTAACGCCCTTAAAGAAAGGAACTACATCTGCAATTTCTTTTAATACTTGATCCGCATCATAACTTGCTTGATTGAAACCTAATTTTTGCATCATTTCTGCAACGATAACTCCGTCTGGTTTAGTTCCTGGTAAAGGAGGAGCTGCTCTATTTACTCTTTGAATTCTTCTTTCTGTATTTGTGAAAGTCCCATCTTTTTCTAAGAAAGTAGTTCCTGGCAACACTACAGTTGCAAGTTTTGCAGTTTCGCTCATGAATATTTCTTGAACAACTAAAAATTCTAACGAGTTCATGGCTTTAATAACGTGAGAACTGTCAGGGTCTGTTTGAACAATATCTTCACCAATAATCCAAACTGCTTTTAATTGTTTGTTAATTGCAGCATCAAACATTTCAGGAATTTTTAAACCAGGTTTAGTTGGATGAGTAACTCCGTATTTTTCACTGTAATATTTTTGATTTTTTTCATCTGCAACGTTGAAATAACCAGCTCCTTGATGTGGTTGACATCCCATATCAGCAGCTCCTTGAACGTTATTTTGTCCTCTTAAAGGATTTACTCCAACACCTTTTCTTCCAATATTTCCTGTGATCATTGCAAGATCAGCAATTAACATTACTGTTTTTGAACCTTGTTCATGTTCTGTAACTCCCAAACCATGAAACTCCATAGAATTCTTTGCAGTGGCATAAGCAATGGCTGCTTCTTTAACCATCTCTTTATCTACTCCAGCAATTTTTGCTAATTGATCAACGTCTTGTCTTTCAATTTCTTTAATAAATTTTTCAAAACCTTCAGTTCTGTCTCGAACAAAGTCCGCGTTATACAATTTAGCTTTGATAATAAAGTGAAGCATCATGTTTAACACAGCTACATTCGTTCCTGGTCTTAATTTGATGTGATAATCTGCAAGTTTAGCAAGTTCAGTAGTTATAGGATCTAAAACAATTAATTTTTTACCCTTCATTACTTGTTGTTTAATTTTAGCTCCAGTTACTGGGTGAGCCGTAGTTGGATTTGCGCCAATCACTAAAAATAAATCTGCGTGATAAATATCGTCTGTAGAATTAGTAGCAGCACCCATTCCAAATGTTTGTTGCATACCCCATGCTGTTGGTGAGTGACAAATTCGAGCACAACAATCAACGCTGTTAGTGCCAACAACAGCTCTAATCATTTTTTGGAATAAATAATTTTCTTCATTAGTACATCTTGCAGAAGAAATTCCAGCTATTGCATCTGGTCCGTATTCTTTAATAATTCGATTTAATTCTTTTTTGATAAAATCATAAGCTTCATCCCAAGAAGCTTTTTCAAATTTTCCATTTCTTTTTATTAATGGAGTTCTTAATCTGTCTGGATGATCATAAAAACCAAAGGCATATCTTCCTTTTACACAAGTGTGTCCAGCGTTTACTTCTGTTTCTTTAGGAGTGTCGATTGACACTACTTTGTTATCTTTAATTGAAGCTTCAAGATTACATCCAACACCACAATACGAACAAGTCGTTCTAACTTTTTTATCTACATCGGCTGACTTAGATTTAAAAATATCTGAAATTGCATCAGTCGGACAGGTATGTGCGCATGCTCCACATGAAACACATGAAGAGTCTCCGAACAACATATCATTGTCTGTAGTAATTCTTGATTCAAAACCTCGGCCACTCATTGTCAAAACAAATGAACCTTGAATTTCATCGCAGGCCCTTACGCATCTTCCACAATTAATACAGTGATCTAAATTCATTCTCATGTACGCATGAGAAGTATCTTTTGGGATACCTTTATGTTGTTTTGGATTATTATATCTATGATCTGAAATTCCTAAATCATTGGCAACTTTTTGAAGTTCGCAATTATTGTTCACTTCGCAAGTTCCGCAAGTCATTGGATGATCTGTTAAAACAAGTTCAACAATATTTTTTCTAAGGCTTGTTAAATTTTCATTATTAGTAAAGATGTGCTGATGCTCAACTACTGGGGTATGACAAGAAGCAACAACTCTAGTAGGACCGTCTTTCACTAAAGCAACTTCAACAGAGCAAACTCTGCATGCTCCATAAGGCGCTAGATTAGGATCGTCACAAAGCGTTGGTACTTTATCGTCACCCAAATAACCTTTAACAAATTTTAGAATAGAAGTGTGATGAGCGCCAATTTCGTACGGTTTTCCGTCGATATATGCTATTTTTCTTTTTTCTGAGCTCATTAGTTAAGCAGAAATATCATTTTTCATTTCGTTAGAAAAGTACTTTAGAATATTCATGATGGGTGTGGGTATTGCTCCACAAAGCGCACACAAACAGCCTTTTTGCATAGTTACTAACAAATCGTTCAATAATTTTAGGGGTATTTTAGCTGTTTTTTTCTTAACTTGATCAAACATTTCTTTTCCTCTGTAAGACCCGAGTCTTCCAGGAAAACATTTGCCGCATGATTCTTCCGCAGAAAATTCAAATAAATGATGAATGTATTCAACCATTGGAAAATCTTTAGGAATACTTACAACACTTGCGTGACCTAACATAAAACCTTTAGCACTAAATTCTTGAAAATCTAAATTTAAATTATCAATCTCAATTAAAGGAACAACTCCACCTAAAGGTCCTCCGATTTGAAAAGCTTTAACGGGCTCTTTGTATCCTCCGCCAATTTCATTAAATATTTTTTTCATCGGAGTGCCCATATCAATTTCATAAACTCCAGGATTTTTAAAAAAACTATCAAGACAAACTAATTTCGTTCCAGCGGATTTTTTATTTCCGATAGCTGCAAATTTATCAGCGCCATTAATTAATATTCCAGTAACCGCAGCTAGTGTTTCTACGTTATTTACTACAGTTGGTTTTTTATACAAACCTTCAGTAACTGGAAATGGAGGTCTAACATCTACTTCTGCTCGTCTTCCTTCAATAGATGCAATGAGTGCTGTTTCTTCTCCACAAATGTATGCGCCTTGTCCAATGCAAATATAGATATCAAAAGAAAAATCTGTTCCTAAAATATTTTTACCCAATAATCCTGCTTTTTTTAATTCATTGATGGATCCGTTAATTGCTTCAATTGATTTTGGATATTCACCTCTAATATACAAAACTCCTTCATCGCCTCCGATGACGTATCCGCAAATGATCATTGCGAATAAAACTTTGAGTGGCTGCTCTTCTAATAAGTACCTATCTGAAAAAGCGCCTGAGTCCCCTTCGTCAGCATTACAGATAACATATTTCTTTTTTACTTTTTCTCTGCTGCAAAAATCCCATTTCA
>JBAXVU010000084.1:0-2015 GCA_037128905.1 Pseudomonadota bacterium
ACTAACTGGTCGCCATCCACATCAATCTTAATCTGATCTAATTTTTTATCTTTCATATCCAAGATTAAGTTTGCAATTGGATTTTGAATATATTTTTGGATCGCTCTTTTTAAAGGTCTAGCGCCATATTCTTGGTCAAATCCTTTATCTACTAACCATTCCAAAGCTTTATCAGTGATCGAAAACGTTAAGTTTTTATCTTTTAAGATATTTTTCAAGTTGTTCACTTGGATCTTAACAATCTCTTTGATCTCTTCTTTTTGAAGTCTATCGAAGACAATGATGTCATCTAATCTATTTACAAACTCAGGTCTGAAAGATTTTTTAACAACTTCCATTACTTTTTCTTTTGTTCTTTCATCTAACTTATCACTCTTATTCGCTTGAATAAATTCTGAGCCAAGATTGGACGTTAAAATGATAATTGTGTTTTTAAAGTCAACTACTCTGCCCTGACCATCTGTTAATCTTCCATCATCTAAAATTTGTAGGAAAATATTAAAAACATCTGGATGAGCTTTTTCAACTTCATCAAATAAAATTACTTGGTAAGGTCTGCGTCTAACAGCCTCTGTTAAGGAGCCACCTTGATCGTAACCCACATATCCTGGAGGAGCGCCAATTAATCTGCTCACAGAGTGCTTTTCCATATACTCTGACATATCAATTCTAATCATTGCGTTTTGATCATCAAATAAGAATGATGCAAGCGCTTTACTTAATTCAGTTTTACCAACTCCTGTTGGTCCTAAAAAAAGGAATGAACCTAGAGGTCTATTTGGATCTTGAATCCCAGCCTTTGATCTTCGAACCGCATTACTTACAGAAGTAATAGCTTCTTTCTGACCAATCACTTTAGTTGAAATTACTTTCTCCATAGAAAGAACTTTCTGTCTCTCACCTTCTAGTAATTTATCAATTTGAATTCCTGTCCATTTGGAAACAACGGCTGCGATCTCATTCTCGCCTACTTCTTTATTTAAAGTTTTATACTGACCGATGGATCCTTTATCTTGTTCTTTTAATTTCTTTTCTAACTCGGGAAGTTTGCCATACATAATTTCACTCGCTTTTGTAAGGTCACCCTTCTTTTGATAATTGTTTAATAAAACTCTATTACGTTCAATTTCTTCTTTAATCTTTTGAACCGATTGAATTTGATTTTTTTCCTTAGCCCACACTTCTGTAAGTGATGCTGATTTTTTATCTAATTCAGCAATTTTTTCATCTAATTCTTTTAATCTAATTTTCGAAAGTGAATCATCTTCTTTCTTTAAAGCTTCTCTTTCAATTTTAAACTGAATAGCTTTTCGATCAATCTCATCAATATTTTCTGGCTTTGAGTCAATTTCCATTCGAAGCTTACTTGATGCTTCATCCATTAAATCAATTGCTTTATCGGGTAAAAATCTGTCGGTGATATAACGATTTGAAAGCACTGCAGCTGACACTAGTGCGTTATCAGAAATGTGCACTCCATGGTGCATTTCATATTTTTCTTTAAGTCCTCTTAAAATTGAAATTGTATCTTCAACGGATGGCTGCGTTACAAATACAGGCTGGAATCTTCTAGTTAACGCCGCATCTTTTTCTACATACTTTCTATACTCTGCAAGTGTAGTAGCTCCTATACAATGTAATTCTCCTCGGGCAAGAGCTGGCTTTAACATGTTCGATGCATCCATAGATCCATCGCCTGCACCCGCACCAACTAAAGTGTGCATCTCGTCAATGAACACAATCACTTCTCCTTGTTGAGCAGTAATTTCTTTAAGAACTGCCTTTAATCTTTCTTCAAATTCTCCTCTAAATTTAGCGCCTGCAATTAACAAACCCAAATCTAAAGCTAATAACTTTTTACCTTTTAAACTTTCAGGCACGTCATCATTTACAATTCTAAGCGCAAGTCCTTCAACGATGGCCGTTTTACCAACGCCAGGCTCACCAATTAAAACTGGGTTATTTTTAGTTCGTCTTGAAAGAACTTGAATGGCACGTCTAATTTCTTCATCACG
>JBAXVU010000085.1:0-1982 GCA_037128905.1 Pseudomonadota bacterium
GGAACTTAAAATTATTTTTGATTTTTAATTTCTTGAACTTCTTTTTTAAGTTTATCGATTTGCGTCATTAATTCATCGATATTTTTATCTTCTTTAGGCTGAGGCGCTTTTGCTGAAGTGCCTTGCGCAGGATTAAAAAAATTAAAATCCATAAAATTTGGAAAGCCTTTAGTAAAAATATTATTCGTGTTAGCAGCATTCATGCTGTTTGTTAAAAAATCAAACATCATGTTATTTTTTTTAGTTTCATTAAATAAAATAATTTGTTTTAAGATATGAGCTGGAATTAGATTAACACCTGCATTTTCTTTTTCTAAAATAATTTGCGTTAGAATGCTTGAAGTGATGTCGCTTTGAGTGTCTACATCAACCACTTTAAAATCTACTTCTTTTTTGATTAACGCAACAATGTCATCAAGGGTAATATAAGCACTAGTTTCAGTGTTATATAATCTACGGTTAGAATATTTTTTAATTTCTATCATTTATTGTTTTACGTATTGACCTGGAGCTTCATACAATATTTCAAAATTTTTAGCATTAAGTTCGGAAGGTTTTTTAAATTCACCCGAGTTAACTGAAAGCCAGGTTATCCATGTTTGCCACCAAGAACCGTCTACTTTTTTTGCAACGTTATACCATTCGTCTGCATTTTTACCTTTTTCAAATTTAGCTGTGTAATAATATAGTTTTCCAGGCTTTACTTCGCTTCCTTGAATAATTCCTGCGATATGACCTGAGTTTGCTAATACAAAATTAACATGAGAGTTGTAAGCACCTAAGCCCTGATACACCGATCTCCAAGGCGCGATATGATCTTCTGTTGTTGCAACAGAGAACATAGGAGTATCTATCTTCGCTAAATCAATTTGAACATCGCCAATTTTGTACATTTTTTTAACAACTAAGTTGTTTAAGTACATGCAGCGCAAATATTCTGAATGCATTTTCTCAGGCAATCTTGTTGAATCCGAGTTCCAGTGCAGCATATCAAATGCCGTCGGTTCATTACCTAAAAGATAGTTATTCACTACATAATTCCAGTACAGATCGGAAGGACGTAGGAAATTAAAAGCAGCCGCCATATCTTTACCATCGAAGTAACCAGTTTTTTTCATTTGGTTTTCAATACTTTTAATTTGTTCTTCGGTGATAAATATTGAAAGTTCACCAGGATCTTCAAAATCAATTAAACTTGCAAAATAAGTTGCAGTAAGAATTTTATATTTATTTGGTACATCTTTTAAGTAAGCAAGGGTTAGTGATGCTAAAGTTCCACCGACACAATAAGATGCAATGTTTGCACCCGTAGATCCAGTTTTCTCACACACCACTCTTAATGCCTCTAATACTCCATCTTCAATATATTCTTTAAAAGATAAGTTTCTTGAACTTGCATCAGGATTTTTCCAAGAAATTAAAAAAGTATTAAATTTTTTATCAACTAGGTATTTCATCATGGATTTTTTGTCATTCAGATCCATAATGTAAAATTTATTAATAAAAGGTGGGATCACTAACATGGGTTTTGAATATTGCTGATCCGTTGTTGCATCGTAATGAATTAGTTCAAACAAATGATTTTTAAATATAACTTTACCTTTTGTTGTTGCTAAGTTTCTACCAACTTCAAACTCACCTTCTTTTGATTGTTGAATGAAAAGTTTATTAGGATGTTTGTCGAAATCTTTTTTATAATTGTCATAACCTTTTTTTAAATTCTCTCCTTTTTGTTCCATAGTTCTTTTCAAAACTTGTGGATTAGTAAAAGCAAAGTTGGAAGGCGACATCGCACTATTTATTTGCTTTAAATAGAATTGCATTAATTTTTTATCTTTTGGATCTTTAAACTCAACGTTCTCAATTAAATTATTTAAAAAACTGGTACTGATTAGATAAAATTGTTTTATAAAATCAAAAAATAAATTGTCTTTCCATTCCTCACCAGCAAATCGTTTGTCTGAACTTTCTTCTTTCACAGG
>JBAXVU010000086.1:0-1954 GCA_037128905.1 Pseudomonadota bacterium
GTAAGTACTCTTTCATTTCCTTTGATAATCTTATTTGCAATGTCATCTTTATTTGCAACTACAATAAAATTACTGATTAATTTATGATTATTGACGGAACGCATTGGAAAGTATCTTTGATGGTGTTGCATTGTTAAAATCAAAAGTTCTTCTGGTAGTTTTAAAAAGTCTTTTAAAAACGATCCTTTAAGAACAACGGGATCCTCAACTAAATTAATGACTTGTTTTAATAATTTTTGATTAATTTCTAATTCACAATCATTCTTCTTAAGAAATGAATGAATATTTTTAGTAATTAATTTTTCTCTATCAGCATTATTAAAGATAATTTTTTTATCTTCTAATATTTTTTTAAAATGAGCGTAGTCTTTAACAACAACCGCTTTATCTTCTAATGGGCCGTCTACATAAGTAATTTTTGTTGATGCTAAATGATAAAAATTAAAAGGTATAACTTCCTTATCAAATAAACATAAAATTGATTTTAAAGGTCTTCCCCAAGAAAGATCATGATCGCCCCAGCGCATTTTTTTTCTCCATTGTAAACCATTTAAAAAATGGGGAATATTTTTCCTTATTTCTTCAACAACGGCTATTTCCTTTTTTTGTGTTTTTGCAAAAAAAAATTTTCCTTTATCCGTTTCTTCCTCATAAACATCTTTTGGGTCTAAATTGTTTGATTTAATAAATCCCTGCACAGCCTGTTCTGGCGCTCCAACCTTTGGACCTCTTAAAACTTTTGCTTCAATTTTAATATTAGTTGGTAAATTATTATAATAAAAAATTAGTCTTTTTGGAGTTGAATAGATCTCGCTTACAATTTTTTTAAACCCATGTTTATCAAAGAATGAATTAAAGTTTTCGGTGATACCGTTCTTTGCGTCTTCTTGAAGAACAGGTGGTATTTCTTCAGAGTATAATTCTAATAATAAATCGGACATTAGTCAGAATTTTTTATCCAGATTTCTGCTGTGCTCTTAACAAGAGTTCTGATTTTGTTAATAAAACCGGCTCTTTCTGTAACCGATATAACTCCTCTAGCATCTAGAGTATTAAAAATGTGGCTCGCTTTTAAGCATTGATCGTAAGCAGGCAATGCTAAATTTTTAGATAACAAACTTTGGCATTCCTGTTCCGCCATAGCAAAAGATTTTAAAAGATTATCAGTGTTAGCAAATTCAAAATTATAAGCTGAAAATTCTTTTTCATTACGTTTATAAACGTCACCGTACTTAACGCCTTCATTGTTCCATCTAATATCATACACACTATCTACTCCTTGAATGAACATTGTAATTCTTTCAAGACCATAAGTTATTTCTGCTGAAACAGGTTTGCATTCAAATCCCGCCATCTGTTGAAAATATGTAAATTGTGTAATTTCCATTCCATCACACCAAACTTCCCAGCCAAGCCCTGAAGCTCCTAACGTTGGACTCTCCCAATCATCCTCAACAAAACGAATATCATGTTCTTTATAATTAATTCCAAGTGCGCTTAAGCTTCTAAGATAAAGACTTTGCACATTCTCTGGTGATGGTTTAATTAAAACTTGAAATTGATAATAATGTTGAAGCCTATTTGGATTGTCTCCATAACGACCATCGGTTGGTCTTCTTGAAGGCTGAACATAAGCTGCTTTCCAAGGTTTTGGACCTAGCGATCTTAATGTCGTTGCGGGATGAAAAGTGCCGGCACCAACTTCCATATCATAAGGCTGCATGACTACACAGCCATAGTCAGACCAGAATTTCTGTAATTTAAATATAACTTCCTGAAAAGATAAGTCTAAAGGCTTAGATTTCTTTTTAACTACAACTTTTTTTTTTGGTTTTTTTTTTGCTACCATTTACAAACCGTATTTATTCCAAATCGATCTTACTTCTAGTTCATTTATAATTTCTGAATAAGATCCTGGTAGTTGTGAAGATAATTTTCTTTTTAACCAACTTTG
>JBAXVU010000087.1:0-1942 GCA_037128905.1 Pseudomonadota bacterium
TTGAATATCTTTGATGAAAAATTGAAAATCTAGAAATAAATCTTTTATCTAATAAGTCTGGATAAAAATCTGACAAATGCTCAGCTAAAAACATTCCTTTATATATTATTGATCTTGAACTAATTGAAGAAATATAAAAATCCTTCAACTGCGATTGTACAATTTTATTCTCAATTTTTTTTCTTACAGTATAAATATTTCTTTCTAATTCTTCAGATTCTGTTTTTTGGATTGGTGAAAACAATATTTGTTCAATTTCAGGTCTGGTGTCATTTGCTTTGATACCAAGAACTTTTGCTTTTACTGGAACATGTCTCCAGCCAAAAATATAAAAATTATTAGATAATAACTCGTGTTCAACTATAGTCCTGCAAGTTTCTTGTGCTCCATAATCATTTCTGGGCAAAAAAATCATACCAACGCAAAGTTGATCGTTTTTATGAGTGTGATGTCCTGTGATTTTTATTTGCTCTTCAAAAAAATCTTTTGCTAATTCAACATGAATTCCAGCTCCATCACCTGTTTTCCCGTCTTTATCTACAGCGCCTCTATGCCAAACAGCCTTTAAAGCCTCAATTCCATTCTCAACCACTTCTCTTCTTGGTTTTCCATCAATAGAGGCAACAAAACCAACGCCGCAAGCATCATGCTCATCCTCTTTATTATAAACACCTGCCTTGATTAATTTTTCTAAATTTTTATCTAAAATTTTCATAAATTTAAGCAACCATTTTCTTTGATGATTTTTCAACTTTGTTTCTTAAATAATTATCCATTGCTTCAGCAGCGTCTCTTCCGTCTTTGATAGCCCAAACAACTAAGGATGCTCCTCTTACAATGTCACCTGCTGCAAAGACTCCGTCTAGATTAGTATGCATTGTTTTAAGATCTGTTTTAATAGTTCCCCATCTAGAAACTTCTAATTTTGGCTCTGAAAATAAATTTGGAATATCCTCAGGATCAAAACCTAAAGCTTTAATAACTATGTCAGCTTTAATTTTTACTTCTGAACCTTGAATTATCTCTGGCTTCTGTCTTCCGGTTGCGTCTGCTTCTCCCAATCTCATTTTGTCTAGCACAACTTCTTTGACATCACCATTTTTTCCAATAAATTCTTTTGGATTAGTCAACCACTGAAATTCCACTCCCTCTTCTTCAGCGTTAAGAACTTCTCTTGCTGAACCTGGCATATTTTTTTTATCTCTTCTATATAAACATTTTACTGACTTGGCATTTTGTCTAATTGCAGTTCTAACACAATCCATTGCTGTATCTCCTCCTCCTATTACAACAACATCTTTTCCCTCGGTGTTTAGAGATCCATCATCAAACATTTTAACTTTGTCACCCAATCCTTTTTTATTTGATGCGGTCAAAAATTCCATGGCTGGATAAATATTTTTAAAATTAGATCCTGGAATTTCCACTTCTCTTGCTTTGTAAACTCCTGTTGCAATTAATATTGCATCATGTTTTTTTCTAAGCTCAGACAAAGTTGCATTTTTTCCAACTATAAAATTTAACTCGAATTTAATACCACCGTCTTTTAAAAGCTTTGTTCTTCTTTGAACAATTTCTTTTTCTAGTTTAAAGTTTGGAATTCCATAAATTAACAATCCTCCTGCTCTATCATATTTATCGTAAACGGTTATTTCATATCCAATTTTTCTAAGTTGTTCTGCAGTTGCAAGTCCCGCTGGACCAGCTCCTATAATGCCAACACTTTGTCCTAAACTTTTTTTAATTTTAATTGGCTTTACCCAACCTTTTTCAAAGGCAGTATCAGTAATAAATTTTTCAATTGAACCTATTGTAACTGTGCCATGACCAGCTCTTTCAATGACGCAATTACCTTCGCACAATCTGTCTTGCGGGCATATTCTTCCGCAAACTTCTGGCATATTATTTGTTGCTGAAGATATTTCATAAGCCTCTTCCAATC
>JBAXVU010000088.1:0-1941 GCA_037128905.1 Pseudomonadota bacterium
GCTCAGATTCATGCCGGCGGAAGAGGTAAAGCCGGAGGAGTAAAATTAGTTAAGAATATTGATGAATTAAAGCAAAAATGTAAAGAATTGCTTGGAAAAGTTTTGGTTACTCATCAGACAGGACCTCAAGGAAGAGAAGTAAAAAGGTTATATATAGAAGAAGCCTCAGATATTAAAAAAGAATTTTATTTATCATGTTTAGTAGATAGAGCGTCTTCAAAAATTGCTTTTATTTCTAGCGCAGAAGGAGGAATGGACGTTGAAGAAGTTGCGGACAAAACTCCTGAAAAAATTATTACAACGCGTGTTTCATTATCAGCAAAATTAAGAGAAGAAGATTTAGAGTCAATTGTAAAACCTTACAATCTTGCAGGAGACCAAAAAAACCAAGTAAAAAAAGTAGCGCAGGCTTTATATGATACTTTGGTTAATACTGACGCAAGTTTAATTGAGATTAATCCTTTAATTCTCACAACTGAAGATCAGATTAAATGTTTAGATGCAAAAATAAGTTTTGATGACAACGCTCTTTTTAGGCATCCTGATATTAAAGCACTTAGAGATCTAAACGAAGAAGATCCAATGGAAATAGAAGCTAGTAAATATGAATTAGCTTACATTAAATTAGATGGAAAAATTGGCTGCATGGTCAATGGTGCGGGTCTTGCTATGGCAACGATGGATATAATAAAACTTTATGGTTCAGAGCCAGCAAATTTTTTAGATGTTGGAGGGGGCGCTACAAAAGAAAAAGTCTCAGCAGCATTTAAGATTATTTTGTCTGATAAAAACGTTGAAGGAATTTTAATAAATATTTTTGGTGGAATCATGCGTTGCGATATTATTGCACAGGGAGTAGTAGATGCAGCTAAAGAAATTGGACTTAAGATTCCACTTGTTGTTAGACTCGCAGGAACAAATGTTGAGCAAGGAAAAGAAATTTTAAAAAAATCAGGACTAACAATTATTTCAGCCGATAATCTATCAGATGCTGCAAAAAAAATTGTGGAGGCAACATCTTAAATGTCAGTTTTAGTTAATAAAAAAACAAAAGTTATTTGCCAGGGTTTTACTGGAAAGCATGGAACGTTTCATTCTGAACAAGCAATTGCTTATGGTACAAATTTAGTTGGTGGTATTACTCCAAAAAAAGGAGGACAAACTCATTTAGGCAGACCAGTATTTAATACAGTTGCTGAAGCCGTTGAAAAAGTTCAGCCTGATGCAACAATGATCTATGTGCCCGCTCCTTATGCAGCAGCAGCTATTCTTGAGGCGTTAGATAGCGAAATCCCATTAATCGTTTGTATCACTGAAGGAATTCCAGTGCTTGATATGATTAAAGTTAAGGAAAAATTAATTAAAACTAAAAGCAGACTAATAGGGCCAAATTGTCCAGGAATTATTACACCAGATGAATGTAAAATTGGAATTATGCCAGGACATATTCATAAAAAAGGATCTGTTGGAATAGTATCAAGATCAGGAACTTTAACCTATGAAGCGGTAGCGCAAACTACTGTTTTAGGCTTAGGCCAATCTACATGCATTGGAATTGGAGGAGACCCAATCAACGGAACTAACTTTATAGATTGCTTAGAATTATTTATAAAAGATGATGAAACCAAATCTATTATTATGATAGGTGAAATTGGAGGAAGCGCAGAAGAAGAAGCGGCTGAATTTATTAAGTCTTCAAAAACTAAAAAACCAGTCATTGGATTTATTGCTGGAGTAACTGCACCCCCAGGAAGAAGAATGGGTCATGCAGGAGCTATTATTTCTGGAGGAAAAGGACTTGCAAAAGACAAGATAGAAACAATGAGATCTTGCGGAATAACAGTCGCAAATTCACCAGCAGATATTGGCAAAACATTGTTTGACAAAATTAAGGCATAATATTTTAATATAAGATTAGAACTAAATGTCTTCACAAGAAAA
>JBAXVU010000089.1:0-1922 GCA_037128905.1 Pseudomonadota bacterium
TAATTTTAAAATGAAAGATCTTTTATATTTAAGAGAAAAAAGTTTAAAAGAAATTATAGAACTTATTTTTCAAGCGTACATAGACTCCTATTCTGATCCGCATGAGGTTTTAAAAAAAAATTCTTTTGGTAGAGCCCATCATAGATTGCTGTGTATTATAGAAGGAAATCCCAATATTAGTATTGCAGATATTCTAAGAAAATTAAAAATTACAAAACAAAGTCTAAGTAGAGTTCTGCAAGATCTAATTAAAAAAAATATTATTCTGCAAAAAAAAGGAACAAAAGACGCAAGACAAAGAGAGCTAGTATTAACTGATAAAGGAATAAAGTTGTGTGATGAAATATTTAATAAACAAAAAAAAAGAGTTATGAATGCTTTAAAAAATTCAACTTCTGACGAAGTTTATAATTTTAAATCAATCATGAAAAAAATAATTAATGGATAATTCAAAAGTACATATATTGATTGTCGATGATGACGATAAGATTCGTGATTTATTAAAGCAATATTTAAAAAATAATAATTTTTTTGTATCGACAGCAATAAATGCTGCTGACGCTGAAGAAAAATTAAAAATTGTTAAATTTGATCTAGCAATTATTGATATCATGATGCCTGGAAAGGATGGATTGCAGCTCACAAAAGAAATAAGAGAAACAATTGATCTTCCAATAATTCTTCTGACTGCAAAAGGTGAAGCTGAAGATAGAATTAAAGGTCTAGAGATTGGAGCTGAAGATTATTTGCCAAAACCATTTGAGCCAAAAGAATTATTACTAAGAATTAAAAATATAATTAAAAGAATAAAAAAAAATACTAGAATTATAGCTCCTATTAAGATCGGAAAAGCAAATATTAATCTTAAAAGAATGGAGATCCAGAAAGATAAGAAAATAATAAAGATCAATGCTAGTGAGAAAATTTTACTAGAAAATATGATTAGTTCTGCTGGAAAAATATTCTCAAGAGAAGAGATATCAAAGATTACGAATTTAACACAAGAAAGAAGTATTGATGTGCTAGTAACAAGATTAAGACAAAAAATCGAACCAGATCCAAAAAATCCTAAGTATCTTCAAACGGTACGTGGCACTGGATATGTTTTGTGGCTAGACTGAAATGTTAAGAAAAATATTCCCAAGAACCTTACTTCTTAGATCGCTATTAATTGTAGTAGCTCCAATAATACTAATTCAAATTGTTGTTGGTGTGGTTTTTTTTGACAGCATTTGGTTTAAAACGAACAAAGGTCTAGTTAGATCAGCTATTGGTGAAATAAATACATTTTTAGTTGTCTACCCAGAATTCAAAGACAAAAAAAAAATTAATGAATTAATTAAAATTTATAAAGAAAAAAGTGGAATAGCCATAACCTTTAAAAAAGAGTTAGAAAAACTACCCGTGAAAGAGACTGTAAAATGGTACAGTTTATACGATAAAATTGTCATAGAAGAATTCTCAGATAAATTAAAAAAACCTTATTGGCATAATGTTAGGTTTGACAGCTCTTTTGTCCAAGTTTTGGTCCTTAATGAAAAAGAAATTATTGAATTTTTAATACCAAAGTCAAAAATAAGATCCACTTCTGGAAGAATTTTTGCTCTTTGGATTACTATACCTTCATTAATATTTCTTATCATTTCTCTAATATTTTTACGCAATCAAGTCAGGCCCATTATTCAACTCTCGCAAGCTGCTGAAAGATTTGGAAAAGGCCAATTCGATAGCGATTTTAAAGTATCAGGAGCTCTTGAAATTAGACAAGCATCTTTTGAATTTGAAAAAATGAAAAGAAGAATTTTAAAATATATAAGCCAAAGAACAGCTATGTTATCAGGAATTAGTCATGACTTAAAAACTCCTCTCACACGACTAAAGCTTCAGATTGAACTGTTAAATAAAGATCAAAAATTAAATTC
>JBAXVU010000090.1:0-1800 GCA_037128905.1 Pseudomonadota bacterium
CTAAATTGTATAACATCATAATCTTTAAAGTAAAAAAAAATTTTAAAATCTATTTTATGCGTCTTACGGTCGCATAAATTAATTATGAACGACACAGTTATTTTAATACCAAGCCATTTAAGAGCAACCAGATTACCCAATAAACCTTTATTGTTAATTAATAATAAACCTATGATTGTTCACTGCTGGCAAAGAGCCATAGAGAGCAAAGTTGGAGAAGTTTACGTTGCAACTGCAGATGAGGAAATCGCTGAAGTTATAAAAAATGTAGGTGGCAAAAGTATTTTAACTAGCAAAGAACACAAAACAGGCTCTGATAGAATTTTTGAAGCGATAGAAAAAAACTTTTCTAGTAAACCAAAAAATATTATTAATTTACAAGGAGACATGCCCAACATTGATCCTGCAGCTATTAAACTTTTAGATATGTTTATGAAAAATAATTCTTATCAAATAGCAACTCTTGCAACTAAATTAAATTCTAAAAAAGATTTAGAAAATAAAAATATTGTTAAAGTGGAAACAAGCGAAAAAATCCCAATGAACAGTTTTATTAAAGCCTTAGATTTTTTTAGATTACAAAATATTAATGAAAGTAAGTTTTGTTATCATCACGTTGGTATTTATGGATATCAATATGAAGTATTAAAAAAATTTATTTCTTTGAAAAGAAGCGATAATGAGGTTGAAAGAAGCTTAGAACAGATGCGTGCAATGGATAATGGAATTTCGATAAGCGTAGGCCTGGTAGATTCTTATCCTTTAGGAGTTGATACTATTGAAGATTTAGAAGAAATAAGAAATATTATGAAAAATGGCATATAAAATAATTATACAAGGTGAACAAGGCGCTTATTCGCATTTAGCGGCAATAAAGATTTTCAAAAAGCCAAGCATGGTATGTTGCAAAACTTTTGAAGATGCTTTCGTTAAAGCTAAGAGCATTAAAAATAGTAAATTATTAATCCCAATTGAAAATTCTATAGCAGGCCGAGTGGCTGACATTCATTACTTGTTATCAGCTTCGAGATTAAAAATAGAAGGAGAGCATTTTCAAAAAGTTGAGCATTGCCTATTAGGTTTGAAAAATACTTCTATTAAGCAAATAGAAAGCGTAAGAAGTCACGCCCAGGCCATTGGTCAATGTAAGAAAAATATTCAAAAATTAAAATTACAGCCCATTGTTGCTGCAGATACAGCGGGGTCAGCGAGATATATTTCTGAACAACAGATAGATTCAGAATCCGCAATTGCCTCAGCACTTGCTGCAAAGATTTATGGTTTAAAAATTTTAAAGAAAAATTTTGAAGATCAAAAAGGCAACGTTACAAGATTTTTAATTATGTCTGGTGCAGCTAAACCAAAACCATATAAAAAAAATAAAAAATATATTACTTCTTGTATTTTTCGCCTAAAAAGCGTGCCTTCAGCCTTGCATAAAGCTTTAGGGGGATTTGCCGAAAATAAGGTTAACCTTACAAAACTTGAGAGTTTTTCAACCGGCAATTCTTTTAAACAAGTAAGTTTTTATCTTGATATTGAAGGGCATATTGAAAATTTATCGGTAAAAAAAGCTTTATCAGTTTTAAAAAAACATACTGAAAAATTAGATATTTTAGGTGTTTATTTTGCCAATTCATTTAGATATTAAAATTATTATAGCTGTCGTTTTTTTTTAATTATCTTGTTATAATATTTTGGGAGATTGGTGGCAGGTGGAGGTTACGCTAATCCGGTCAGATCTGAAAAGAAGCAGCCGTAACGATAATTTTTCAGGTTGTCCTCAGTCTCCCGTTTTTT
>JBAXVU010000091.1:0-1797 GCA_037128905.1 Pseudomonadota bacterium
GGAGTCATCACATCGAACGTTTGATGGTGGTTGCAAATATTATGAATCTTTCAGGTATTGAACCAAAATCTGTTTATCGATGGTTTATGGAAATGTATGTGGATTCATCGGACTGGGTGATGGCACCCAATGTTTATGCAATGGGTTTATTTAGTGATGGTGGAATTTTTGCAACTAAACCTTATATCTGTGCTTCAAGTTATTTACTTAAAATGAGTGATTTTAAACGTGGCGAGTGGTGTGATATTCTCGATGGATTGTACTGGAAATTTATTGATAAAAATAAGACTTTCTTTAGTAAGAATTATAGATTGTCAATGATGGTTAAAATTTTAGATAAAATGGATAAAAATAAACAACAAAGAATTTATTTAGCTGCAGATAATTTTATTAAAACAAACACCCTTTGATGACTTTATTATTAGTATTTATTATTAATACCTTTTTAATATTTGCAACAATCATTCTTCACTACGAAGCGCTTTATCAGCTTTCAAAGAAACTTCCTTTAATTAAAAAAATTGCACCTAGTTACAAAGTTTTAATTTGTGTTTTTACAATTTTTTTAGCTCATGTCGTTGAGATTTGGTTATTTGCTTTTGGTTATTATTTTTCATCTAAACTTGAAGGAGTTGGAAATATTATGGGAAAAATTTCAAGCCATGGAATGATTTTAGATTATGTTTATTTATCATTCGTAACTTACACCACGGTTGGTTATGGAGATTTAGTTGCAGGAGGTTATCTTCGTTATTTAACAGGTGTTGAAGCGCTCACAGGACTCATCTTAATTACTTGGTCAGCATCATTCTTATTTATAGAAATGGGCAAATATTGGCGAGTTTCCAAAAAATAATAAAACTGATAATTATATTTTATGGAATTCTTTTCAGAAGAAATACGAATTACTATTCAGATTATCTTAATTGATTTAGTGCTATCAGCGGATAATGCCGTGATCATTGGCATGGCTGCATCCCAATTTGATCCTGATATCAGACGTAAAGTTTTAATTATTGGTACGGGTTTTGCGGTATTTTTTAGAATAATATTTTCAGTAATGACTGCATATTTAATGCAGTTTCAGGGCATTAGAACCGTTGGCGGAATTTTATTATTTTGGGTCGCATATAAACTGTATGTCGACATTTTAAAAAATAAAGATGAAACAAAAGATTTAAATAAATACCAAGTTCAACAAGCGGAACGAGGTAATTTTAAAAAAGCTTTAATCACTGTGATGATCGTAGATATCACTCTAAGCTTAGATAATGTGATTGCGGTTGCTGGCGCTGCAAAAACTAATTACACTTTACTTATGTTCGGTCTTGCCCTTGCAATTATTCTAATGGTCACACTTGCAAATGCCATTTCTGTTTATTTAAAAAATCATAAATGGGTTGGCTGGCTTGGATTATTATCTGTTCTTTGGGTTGCAGGTGATTTAATCTGGCATGATGTACAGTTACTTATGTAATTTTTTTATAAAAGCATTACTATTTGTACTCTTTATATTTAGCTTTAATGTTATGGCAAACGAACAACCTGATTACACTGTTTTAAAAACAGACGGTGAATTTGAGATAAGACAATATCAAAATTTTTTAACAGCAACTGTTGAAGCAGAGGGTGAGCGTGATGAAGCCATCAGTAAAGGGTTTAGAATTTTATTTAAATACATAAGCGGCGAAAATAAAAATAAAGAAAGCATTTCAATGACAATTCCTGTTATGCAAAAAAGCTCAGGAGATAAAAAATGGAATATTTCTTTTGTAGTACCAAAAAAATTTGATTCTA
>JBAXVU010000092.1:0-1784 GCA_037128905.1 Pseudomonadota bacterium
TCTTAACTGTTGCCACAACAGCTGTCGGCGCAGTAGGGGTTGGTGCCGCGGTTTGGCCGGTTATAAACCAAATGAATCCGGACTCCTCAGTAAAAGCTCTTGCATCCATTGAAGTTGATTTATCAAAGATTAAAGAGGGACAAGAAATAACAGTTCTATGGAGAGGAAAATCTGTTTTTATTAAAAGAAGAACTAAAGATGAAATTGCGAACGCTGAAAAAGTTGATCTTAAAGAATTAAAAGATCCTCAGCCTGATAATAAAAGAGTTAAAAAATCTGAATGGCTAGTCTTAGTCGGAGTTTGCACTCATCTAGGCTGCGTTCCGATTAGTGGCAAAGGTGATTACGGCGGTTGGTTTTGTCCTTGTCACGGTTCTCATTATGATAGTTCTGGAAGAATTAGAAAAGGTCCTGCTCCAACTAATTTAGAAGTTCCAACATATGAATTCGTTGGGGATAATAAAATTAAATTAGGATAAAAATTATTATGAGTGAAAAAGATTCTAATTTTAATCAAAACGAAATCAAACCTGTTCACACAAATAAAGTTGGGGGATCTCCATTCAAAGGAGTTGTTGGTTGGATAGATAATCGTCTTCCAATTATTAGAATGTTTAAATACGAATATTTAGATTTTCAAGTTCCTAAAAATTTAAGTTATCTGTGGAGCTTAGGCGGAATATTAATGATATGCCTAATATTTTTAATTGTCACAGGCTTAGTTCTTGGAATGCACTACAAACCATCTTCATCTGAAGCTTTCGTGTCTGTTGAAAAAATTATGCGAGATGTAAATTACGGATGGCTTCTTAGATACGCTCACATGAATTTTGCCTCTTTCTTTTTTATAGCGGTGTATATTCATATTTTTAGAGGACTTTATTATGGTTCTTATAAAGAACCGCGTCAACTAATGTGGCTTATAGGAATTATTATTTTTTTCCTAATGATGGCCACTGCTTTCCTTGGTTATACTTTGCCATGGGGTCAAATGAGTTATTGGGGAGCAACAGTTATTACAAATTTATTTTCAGCAGTACCATTAGTAGGAAATACAATAGTCACATGGTTGTGGGGAGATTATGCGGTTGGAGATTCCACTTTGAATCGTTTTTATGTTTTGCATTGGCTTTTAGCCTTTGGAATTTTAGGTATAGTAATTTTTCACGTTATCGCTTTGCATATTGTTGGTTCTAATAATCCATCAGGTATTGAGCCGGCCGATACTAGAGACACAGTTAGTTTTGCACCCTTTACAACTAGTAAAGATTTATTTGCGATGTTAATTTTTTTATTAGCTTTTGTTTTAATTACAATGTACGCACCAAACTATCTTGGACATCCAGACAATTACATTCCTGCAGACCCTTTAGTAACACCAGCTCATATTGTTCCTGAATGGTATTTTTTACCGTTCTATGCAATTTTAAGAAGTATACCTGATAAACTTTTAGGAGTTATTGCAATGGTGAGCAGTATTGCAGTTTTGGGTTTATTACCTTGGTTAGATTTGTCTAAAGTTCGATCTTCAGTTTTTAGACCTATATGGAAGCAGTTCGTTTTTTTATTCGTTCTTGATTTTTTTATACTAATGTACGTAGGGGGAATGCCGGCAGAAGGTATTTATGTTTTAATTTCTAGAGTAGGAACTGTTTACTGGTTTTCATTCTTTTTAATTATTGCTCCCTTAGTGTCATTAACAGAGAAAACTCTACCTATGCCCAATAGCATTCATGAGTATGAGGATTGGAAAAAACAAGGAAAAATTAAAACATTTAAAATTT